>JAWVZN010000008.1:0-53494 GCA_033722155.1 Gemmatimonadota bacterium
GGGGGTGTGGCGGAGGCTCGCGGGGGGGAGCCGCGCCGCCGCGGGGCCGCGGCCCCGCCCCGGGGCCCCCCCCCCGGGCTCGCGCCTCCTCGTCGTCGGCCACAGCTGCGGCGGCCAGCTGCTCGGCCTCGCTCCGACGAGCGAGCGGGTGGACGCCGCGATCTTCGTCACCGCGGGGATCCCGTACTGGCGCCACTGGCCGCGCCCGCACCGCTGGGCGGTGTGGGCGCTGTGGCGCCTGCTCCTGCCGGCCCTCTGCGCGGGCGGTCGCGACACGGTCCCGGCCCGGCGACTCGGCCTCTCCGGCGTCGACGTCCCGTGCGGGGTGGCGCTCGAGTGGGCGCGGTGGGGGCGATCCGAGCGGTACCTCTTCGACCCGGAGCACGGCCTCGACGTCTCCCGCTACTCGAGCCTCGAGCTCCCGATCCGATCCTACGCCTTCGCCGACGACCTCTACTCCCCGCCGTCCACGGTCGCCGCCCTGCTCGACGAGTACGGGGGCGCCGAGGTCGAGCTTCGCCGGGTGGCCCCCGAGGACGCGGGGATGGAGCGGATCGGGCACTTCGGATTCTTCCGGGAGCGATCGCGAGGCTTCCTCTGGCGGGAGGCGGCCGGATGGCTGGCCGCGGGCGGGCCTATCCCAGGGCCACGTCGAGCACCATCATGACGGCGAAGCCGACCATGGTGCTGGCGGTGGCGAGATCGGTGTGGCCCGTCTGCTGGGATTCGGGGATCAGCTCCTCGACGACGACGTAGATCATCGCCCCGGCGGCGAAGGAGAGCGCGTAGGGAAGGAGCGCCCCCACCAGCAGCACCGCCGCGGCGCCGATCACCGCGGCCACGGGCTCGACGACCGCCGAGAGCTGGCCGTACCAGAACGACTTGAGTGGCGAGGTCCCCTCGCGCCGCAGCGGCATCGCCACCGCGATCCCCTCGGGGACGTTCTGGAGCGCGATCCCGATGGCGAGCGCGATCGCGCCGGCGAGGGTGGCCCCGCCGGCGGCCACCACGCCCGCCTCGAGCTGGGCGGCCGCGGCGGCGAAGGCGACCCCCACCGCCAGCCCCTCCGGGATGTTGTGGAGCGTGATCGCCATCACCAGGAGGGTGGCCCGCCGCCAGGCGGTCTCCACCCCCTCCGCCTGGTCCCGGGAGAGGCGGGGATGGAGATGGGGCAGATAGTGGTCGGCGATCCGGAGGAAGACACCACCGGCCACGAACCCCACCAGGGCCGGCATCCAGCCAGGCAGGCCGCGGGCCTCCGCCATCTCGATCCCGGGGATGATGAGCGACCACACGCTGGCCGCGATCATCACCCCGGCGGCGAAGCCGAGCATCGCGTCGAGCAGCCGACGCGGCATGCTGCGGGTGAAGAAGACGGTGGCGGCCCCGAGGGCGGTCAGCAGCCACGTCGCCCCGCCGGCCACGAGGGCCTGGGTAATCGGATCGAGGGCGCGGAACCACTCCGACATGGAGGAAAAAGGTTAGAGCGAGGGGGTCGAAGAGGCTACGCAGCGGTTGACGGAGACGCCGCGCCGGCGAGAGTGTTGAGCCTCCATGAAGAAGCGCATCGCCCTCGTGGTCGTGGCGGTCTTCGCCGGGCTGGCGATCCTGACGGTCGGCGCCGGCCTTCTCCTCGGCCCTCTCCTCACCCTCGAGGGCGGGCCGGAGTTCGAGGCTCCGGGAGTGCTGACGATGGACCTCGACGGGCCGCTCGTGGAGCGCGCCCCCGGCGACTTCCTCGCCGCGGGCCTCGTCCGCGACGAGCTCGAGCTCTTCGACGTCGTGACCGCGCTCGACCGGGCGGCGACCGACGACCGGATCGCGGGCGTCGTCGTCCGGATCGGGACGCCCGGGTACGGGTGGGCCAAGGCGGAGGAGATCCGGTCCCGGCTGGACCGCTTCCGCGAGAGCGGCAAGTTCGTCTACGCCTTCTCCTCGGGGACCAACGAGCTCGGCTACTACGTCGCCCTCGCCGCCGACCGCTTCGACCTGCTCCCCGACGCGCTCGTCGAGATGAACGGCTTCCGGGTCGAGACCCCCTTCGTGAAGGGCACGCTCGAGAAGCTGGGCCTCGATCCCCAGGTGGAGGCGATCGGGGCCTACAAGAGCGCGGCCGACATCCTGCGCCGCGACAACATGAGCCCCGAGGAGCGCGAGGTGACCGAAGCGATTCTCGAGCAGCGGTACGGGCGATTCGTCGACGCGGTGATCGAGGCCCGGGGCGTCGAGCGGGAGCGGTTCGTCGACGCGTTCGACCAGGGCGTGTACCTCGCCCGCGACCTGCAGGCGCTCGGCCTGATCGACGCGGAGCGCCACATGACCGACGTGCTGAGGGAGGCGGTGGCGCGGGCCCTGGAGCGGGAGGCCGACGAGGTGGCGGTGGAGGAGATCGACGCGCGCACCGCCCGGCTGGAGGCGTACGCCGAGGATCTCCCGGAGGCCCCCGGGGAGATCCGGGGGACCGTGGGCCTGGTGTACGCGACCGGCGCCATCGTGCAGGGGGAGAGCGGCTACGATCCCCTCTTCGGCCACACCATGGGTTCGGAGACGGTGGTGCGGATGCTCCACGACGTCGCCGGTGACGACGCGCTGGACGCGGTGGTGATCCGGATCGACTCCCCGGGCGGCGACGCGTACGCCTCGGAGATGATCTGGGGCGCGATCGCCGAGCTCTCCGAGCGGTTGCCGGTCGTGGTGTCGATGAGCGATGTCGCCGCCTCCGGCGGCTACTACATCGCCGCCGCCGCCGACTCGATCGTCGCGGCCCCCTCGACGATCACGGGATCGATCGGTGTGGTGGCGGTCCTGTTCGACGCGAGCGGGCTGTTCGACAAGCTCGGGATCTCCTGGGACACGGTGCAGACGAATCCCGCGGCCGACTTCCCCACCGCCATCCGCCCGCTCACCGAGGAGGAGCGGGCCACCTTCCACCGGCTGGTCCGGGACACGTACATGGCCTTCGTCCGCCGCGTCTCCCAGGGCCGGGAGATGCCCGTGCCCGAGGTGGAGGAGGTGGCGCAGGGGCGGGTGTGGACCGGCGCCCAGGCGATGGATCGGGGCCTGGTGGACCGGCTCGGGGGTCTCGACGAGGGGTTCGACGTGGCCAAGCGGATGGCGGGGATCGACCCCGGGGCCCGGGTGCGCCTCCACGTCTACCCCCGGGCCCCGAGCGTGCTCGAGCAGATCCGCCGGATGCTCCGCATGCGCGGTCGGGCTCCGGCCCGGGACGGTCCGCTCCTCGGCTCCCCGCAGGTGGATCGCCGGGTCCGCGAGCTGCTCCGGCTCGTGCCCGGCGCGGCCCTGCTGGTGCGGGAGCCGCCCGGGCGGCCGCTGGCGGTCCTCCCGTGGATCCCCGAGGCTCGCTGATGTCCGCGATCCTGATCCTCGGCGCCCGCCACCTCGGGGGCGAGGTGGCCGAGCGGTACGCGGCGAAGGGGTGGAGCGTGGCGACCGTCTCCCTCTCCGAGGAGACCGCCGAGCGGGTGCGCGAGCGGATCCCGGGCGCGACGGCGTTCGCCGCCGACGCGGGAGACCCCGACGCGCTCGGCCGGATCGTGGACGAGGTGCGCGAGGAGCACGGATCGCTCGACGCCGCCGTCAACGCGGTCTCGCCGCCGGGCGGCGGTCCGGGCGGGGGCGAGCTGACCGAGGTGGAGCCCGAGGCGATCGACCGTTGGGCCGAGGAGCTCGTCCCCCAGGTGTTCACCTTCTTCCGGGTGGTCGGCGGGGCGATGGCCGAAGCGGGATCCGGGAGCCTGATCCAGGTGACCGGAGGGTCGGCCCGGCGCGCGATGCGGGGCAAGGGGCCGTGGGCGGCGGCGGCCTTCGCCACCCGGGCCCTCTCCCAGGCGTCGGCGCTCGAGCTGCGCGGGCGGGGCGTCCACGCCGCGCTCCTGATCGTCGACGGGGTGATCGAGTCGGAGAAGACCCGCCCGGCGCTGGAGGGGAGGTCGCCCGAGGAGTCGGTCGATCAGTCCGAGGTGGTGGGCGCGATCGAGTACCTGGTGGAGCAGTCCGAGCGGGCCTGGAGCCACGAGCTGACGATCACGCCGCGGGGAGACCGCTGGGTTCCGTGAGCGGCGGCGGGCAGGGGCCCGACGACGAGGCCGGCCGGCCGGGGTCGTCCGCAGGCCCCGACCCCTCCAGGCTGGAGCTCTCCCCCGAGGCGATGCGGGCGTTCGGCTACCGCGTCGTCGACCTGCTGGTCGACCACTGGAGCACGCTTCGCGAGCAGCCGGCCGGAGCGGCCGCTCCCAGGGCCGAGCTCGAGTCCCGGCTGCGGCGCCCCCCTTCCGAGCGGGGGTCGGACCCCGAGAGCGTCCTGACCCGGCTCGAGCGGGACGTCCTCGCCCACATGGGCCGGGTCCACCACCCCCGCTTCTTCGCCTTCGTCCCCAGCCCGTCCAACTGGGTGTCGGTGCTCGGTGACGCGATCGCCGCGGGGACGAACGTCTTCGCCGGCACCTGGTTCGAGTCGTCCGGGCCGGCGATGGTGGAGCTGGTGGTGGTCGACTGGCTTCGGGAGTGGTGCGGGCTGCCGGAGGGGGCCGGCGGGCTGTTCGTCAGCGGCGGCTCGATGGCGAACCTCACCGCGCTGGCGGTGGCCCGCCGGGTGCGCCTCGGCGATCGGATCGAGGGCGCGGTCGCCTACTGCTCGGACCAGACCCACTCGGCGGTGGGGCGGGCGATGCGGGTGCTCGGCTTCACCACCCCCCAGCTGCGGGAGATCGCGTCCGACGGGTCCTTCCGCCTCGATCCGGACCCGCTCCGGGAGGCGGTCGCCGAGGACCGGGCCGCCGGTCGCGAGCCCTTCTGCGTGGTCGCCAACGCGGGCACCACGAACACCGGCGCGGTGGACCCCCTCCCCGAGCTCGCCGCACTGTGCCGGGAGGAGGACCTGTGGCTCCACGCCGACGCCGCCTACGGGGGAGCGGCGGTCCTGTGCCCGGCAGGTCGGGAAGCGCTCGCCGGGCTGGAGCGCGTCGACTCCCTCGCGCTCGACCCCCACAAGTGGCTCTTCCAGCCCTACGAGATCGGGTGCGTTCTGGTGCGCGAGAAGGCGTGGCTGCCGGAGACCTTCCACGTCCTTCCCGACTACCTGCGCGATGTCGAGGTCCGCACCGGGGAGGTGAACTTCGCCGACTACGGCGTGCAGCTCACCCGCTCGTTCCGGGCACTCAAGCTGTGGCTCTCGATCGAGGTGTTCGGCCTCGCCGCCTTCCGCGAGGCGGTGGCCCGGGGGATCGAGAACGGCGAGCGGGCCGAGGAGATCCTCCGTTCCTCCGACGCGTGGGAGGTGATCACGCCCGCCGGGCTCGGGATCGTCACCTTCCGGTGGGCCGGAGAGGGCGCCGACGAGGCGACCCGCGAGAGGGTCACCGCCGCGCTGGTGGACGCCTCGCAACGGGACGGCTTCACCCTCGTCACCTCGACCCGGCTCACCGGCCGCACCGTGCTCCGCCTCTGCACCATCAACCCGCGCACCACCGGGCGGGACCTCGAGGAGTCGATCGCGCGGCTGGCCGAGCTGGCGGGCGGTCTCCGATGAAGGCCTCGATCATCGTCCCGGTGCTCGACGCGGGGGAGTTTCTTCCCCGGTCCGTCCCCAGCTGGTTGGAGCAGGAAGGAGTGGGCGAATACGAGGTGATCCTCGTGGACAACGGATCCACCGACGAGGGTCTGGCGCGGATCCCGGCGGATCCGAGGATCCGCGTTCTGGTGGAGCGACGCCGAGGAGCGTACTCCGCGAGAAATCGGGGGGCCGCAGCCGCCAGGGGCGACACGCTCGTGTTCACGGATCCCGATTGTGTCGCCGAGCGCGATTGGCTGGCCCTGCTTCTCTCCGGCATCGGAACCCCCGGGATCGAGCTGGTGATCGGGCGTGATCGGAGCGCCGGTGACCGCCGGTCCGTCCGGCTGCTGAGTGCATACGACGACGAGAAGGAGCGGTGGATCGCGAGCCAGGACGATCCTTCGGTGTACTTCGGGCATACCAACAACATGACCGTCAGCCGCACCGCCTGGGACGCATCGGGTCCCTTCGAGGAGCGGTGGTTGCGAGGGGGCGATACGGTCTTCGTCCAGAAAGTCCTCTCGCTGTTCGGCACGCGAGCGGTGGAGTATCACCCCCGGGCGGTGGTCCACCATCTCGAGGTGGCGTGCGCGCGGGACTACTTCGAGAAATGTCGCGTGTACGGCCGGAGCAGCCGATCGTACGGTGAGGTCGTCGAGGTCCGCTCGCTGACCATGGCGGAACGATGGCGGGTCTACCGGAGCGCGGTCCGTCGGATGGGGCTCGGCCCGGGGGAGAGCGCATGGTTGCTCGCCCTCCTGACCGTGGGCATGGCCCATTACTGGTGGGGACGCAACGTCGGTCGATCCTGAAGATCCCGGAGGGGAGACCCTCAGGCCTCCAGCAGCACCTTCCCCCTCGTCTCCCGCTTCTCGAGCGCGCGGTGGGCCTCGGCGGCCTCCTCGAGGGGCACCACCCGGTCGATCGCGGACTCCACCCTCCCTCGCGCCGCCCAGTCGTACACGGCCCGTGCGTGAGCGAGCAGCTCGCCCCGGTCTCGGGTGTAATCGAACAGCGAGGCGGTGGTGAGGGTGCGGCTGCCGAGCAGGGCGCGCGGGCGGATCGGGTCGGGCTCGCCGCTCGCCTGACCGAACAGGATCACGTGGCCCCGCACCCGGGTGGCGCGGACCGAGCCGCGGAAGGTCGCCCGGCCCACCCCGTCGATCGCCAGGTCCACCCCCTCGCCGTCGGTGAGGCGGAGGATCTCGTCGGCGAAATCCACCTCGTCGTACCGGATCGCGTGGTGGGCGCCGAGGCCGCGGATCCGCTCGGCCTTCGCCTCGGTGGAGCAGGTGCCGAACACCTCGGCCCCGGCGAGCTCCGCCATCTGGACCGCGAGGTGGCCCACGCCGCCGGCGGCGGCGTGAATCAGGACCCGGTCGCCGGCCCGCAGCGGGCGGATCGTGTGGGTGAGGTAGTGTGCGGTCATCCCCTGCAGGGGCAGCGCGGCGGCCTGCTCGTCGTCCACCTCGTCGGGAACGGGGATCGCCCGCTCGGCGGGGATCACCACCGCCTCGGCGTAGGAGCCGTCGGCATCGAAGAACGCCACGCGGTCGCCCTCGGCGACCCCGGCGGCCTCCTCCCCCGCGGCCTCGACGACACCGAACCCCTCCTTGCCCGCCACCGCCGGCAGCTCGCCCGGGTCGTAATACCCCTCGCGTAGGTACGTGTCGATGAAGTTGAGCCCCGCGTAGTCGACGGCCACCCGGACCTCGGTCGGGCCGGGCTCGGGCCGGGGCACCTCGTCGAGCCGGAGGACCTCGGGGCCCCCGGTCTCGTGGAAGCGGATCGCACGCATCGGCTCCTCCCCGGGTGTAAGGTGAACGACGGTAGCCGGCTCCTCCCACCGGCTATTCTCGCCGCCGAGTCGACGGAGCGCATCCGGCGATCCGCGCGAATCGCGCCGAAACGGAGGAGACATGGAGCCCGGCCTCGAATCCCTGGGAGTGCACCGCAGGCACGTGGAGAGCGCGCTCGACCGGCTCGACGACGAGAGGGTCGTCGCCCGGATCTGGGAGCGCGACCACACGGTGTGGCGGCCCGACCCGGACGAGATCGCGAACCGGCTCGGGTGGCTCGACGCGCCCCACGAGTCGGTGGCTCGGCTGGAGCCGGTCGACCGCCTGGCGAGCGACGCCCGGGCCGGCGGGTACGCCCACGCGGTGCTGATGGGGATGGGGGGTTCCAGCCTGGCCCCCGAGGTGTTCCAGCGGGTGTTCGGGGGGCACGAGAAGGGCCTCGAGCTCTCGGTTCTCGACTCCACCGATCCGGCGATGGTCCGGGCGGCCCGGAAGACGATCGACCCCTCGCGCACGCTCTTCCTCGTCGCGTCGAAGTCGGGCACCACGCTCGAGACCCTCGCCCTCTACCGCCGCTTCTACACCGACGTGGCCGACGCGCTGGGCGAGGAGGCGGCGGGAGAGCGATTCGTGGCCGTGACCGACCCGGGCAGCCCGCTGGCGGAGATCGCCGGGGAGCGGGGCTTCCGGATGGCGTTTCTCGCCGATCCCGACGTGGGCGGGCGCTATTCGGCGCTCACGTACTTCGGCCTCGTCCCGGCGGCGCTGGTGGGAGTCGACGTCCGCAGGCTGCTCGCCAGCGGCCGTGGCGCGTCGCGCCGGTGCCACCGGGAGCGGGCGGGAGAGAACCCGGGCGCGATCCTCGGGGCGATCCTCGGCGGGCTCGCAGCCGAGGGTCGCGACAAGCTGACGCTGTTCGCCTCGCCCGAGGTGGCCCCCCTGGGGGACTGGATCGAGCAGCTGATCGCCGAGAGCACCGGCAAAGAGGGCACCGGGATCCTCCCGGTGGTCGGCGAGCCGCTCGCCGAGCCCGATGCGTACGGGGACGACCGCCTCTTCGTCCATCTCCGGCTCGGCGGGGAGGCGTCCGAGGATCCCGGGGTGGAGGCGATCGAGAGCTCCGGCCATCCGGTGGCGCGCCTCGTCCTCGAGGATCGCTACGACCTGGGAGCCCACTTCTTCCTCTGGGAGTTCGCCACCGCGGTCGCCGGCCACCTCCTCGGCGTCCACCCCTTCGACCAGCCCGACGTCGAGGCCGCCAAGAGCCGGGCCCGGGAGCTGATGGAGACGGTTCGGGAGGACGGCGAGCTCCCCGCCGGGGAGCCGGTGGCCGAGGCGGACGGCATCGCCGTCCACGCCGATCTCGCGGCCGACGATCCGGAGGAGGCCCTCGCCGATTTCGTCCAGCGCGCGTCGGACTCCGCCTACGTCGCGATCCTGGCGTACCTCCCGCCGACGCCGGAGATCGGCGCGGCGCTGGGCGAGCTGCGGCGGGTGGTGCGGGACCGGACCGGCCGGGCGACCACGGTGGGGTACGGCCCCCGCTACCTCCACTCCACCGGTCAGCTCCACAAGGGCGACGCCGGGAAAGGGGCCTTTTTGATGATCACCTCCGATCCCGCCGCCGACGTTCCGATACCCGAGAAGGCGGGCGGCGGGGAATCGGAGATCGGCTTCGGGACGCTCGAGCGCGCCCAGGCGCTCGGCGACCGGCGAGCGCTGCTCGACGCCGGCCGCTTCGTGGTCCGGGTTCACTTCGAAGGGGAGCCGCGGGACGGGCTCGAGCGGCTGACGGCCGCCGTCGGATGATCGTTCTCCCACGCATGTCAGATATCTTCTTTGACGTCCCTCCGGACGGTGGACATACTCCCGCCGTGAGTGATGTGATATCGCCTCCGTCGCGCGCGGTCGCGCTCCTCTCGGCCGCCGCGGTGACGGCCGTGCTGGCCGGCTGCGGCGTTCTGGGCGGGCGCCAGGTGGACCGCACTCCGGTGCCGGCGGCGTGGACGGCCCAGATCGCCGCCACCGCCCCCACCGGCCACAGCGGGTTCGCGACCGTCTCGATCATGACCACCGGACAGACCCGTGCGAACGTGACCCTCTCGGGCGGCGCGGCCGGGGGCGACCATCCATGGTTCATCCACGAGGGGGATTGCTCCGATCCGGGCTCCATCATGGGGGACGAGGGCTCCTACCCGCGGCTGCGGCCGAACGAGCGCGGCAACGCCAGCGCGACGGCGACCCTCGACGTCCGGCTCGATCCCGAGGAGGAGTACGCGATCGTCGTCCACGGCGGGCCCGAGAACCTGGAGACCGTGGTGGGGTGCGGGCCGCTCGTCCGGTCCGGTTAGCCGGTCGAGCCCGAACCCGTGAAGTTCCTTGGAGAGTGAATCCCGTGGAAAGGAGAGCACCGTGCCTGTAAGGAAGGCGAACGCCGAGTGGCGTGGAGATCTGAAGAGCGGAGAGGGGTCAGTCACCACCGAGAGCGCCGCCCTCGACGCCAGCTATTCGTTCGGCTCCCGCTTCCAGGACGCGGGGGGCGCGAACCCCGAGGAGCTGATCGGAGCCGCGCACGCCGGGTGCTTCTCGATGGCCTTGGCCCACTCCCTCGCGGAGGCGGGCTTCGAGCCCCGGCGGATCTCGACGAGCGCCTCGGTCCAGCTGGAGGAGGCGGGCGAGGGCTTCGCGATCACGCGGATCGTCCTCGACGCCGACGCCGAGGTGCCCGACATCGAGGAGAGCCGCTTCCAGCAGGAGGCCGAGGGGGCCAAGGAGAACTGTCCGGTCTCCCGGGCGCTGGCCGGCGTCGACATCGAGCTGAACGCGACCCTCTCCCGCTAGTCCCCGGGCCGGAGAGCGGTTCTCAACCGCGCCCGCCGATGCTGTCCCTCGGCAGCGGTGCCGGCCCGCGCCCCTTCTCCCGATCCTTCCTCGGCTCGTCCATGCCCGGCGGGGGCTCGGGGCCGGTCTCCTCGTCCCGTGGCGGCGACTTCGGTTTCTGGCTCTGTTCGATCGCCTCCTTCTTCGGGTCCTTCTTCTCCTCCGGATCGTGTTCGGGCTTCTTCTCGGTCGGCTTCTCGTCGGGCTCTTCCGGCATGATCCCTCCCGGGGTGAATGGGGATTCGCTCGAACCGTTCATCCTCGAGCCTAGCCGGTCGGCCCGGAGCCCTCTGTAAGCCACGCAACCGGCGAGAAAGAGGAGCGTCCGGGTCGGGTTTCGAAGGTGGGCGAGGCCCGGGCGGCTTCGTATACTCCCGCCCGAATTCCCCCTCTGGAGCGAGGTTTACGACGAGACGATGCGGGTCGGAGTACCGAAGGAGACGCGTCCCGACGAGCGTCGGGTGGCGGTGACCCCGGAGACGGCGAGGAAGCTGCTCGACGCCGGCGTGGACGAGGTGGCCGTGGAGAACGGGGCCGGACGGACGGCGGCGGTGCCGGACGAGGAGTATCGCGAGGAGGACGCCCGGATCGTCTCCGCCGACGAGGCGTGGTCGGCGGATCTCGTGCTGAAGGTGCAGCCGCCCGGCCCCGCCGAGGCGGAGCGGCTGCGCGAGGGCGCGGCGCTCGTCTGCTTCCTCTACCCGGACGCGAACGCGGACGCGTACGCCACGCTGCTCGACCGCCGCGTGACGGCCGTGGCGATGGAGTCGGTCCCCCGCATCGCGCGGGCCCAGAAGATGGACGCGCTCAGCTCCATGGCGAACATCGCCGGCTACAAGGCGGTCCTCGAGGCCGCCAACGCCTTCGGCCGCTTCTTCCCGCTCCTGATGACGGCGGCGGGCACCGTCACCCCGGCCCACGTCCTGGTGATCGGCGCCGGCGTGGCCGGCCTCTCGGCGATCGCCACCGCGCGTCGGCTCGGCGCGGTGACCCGGGCCTTCGACCCGCGCTCGGCGGTCCGCGACCAGGTGGAGTCGCTCGGCGCCCGCTTCCTGGAGCTCGAGCTCGAAGCGGCCGAGGAGACGGAGGGCGGCTACGCCGGGATGCAGACGGAGGAGTTCCTCGAGGCCGAGCGAAAGCTGCTGGCCGAGCACGTGGCCGAGGTCGACGTGGTCGTCTCCTCCGCCCTCGTCCACGGCCGCGAGGCCCCGGTGCTGATCACCGAGCCGATGGTCCGGTCGATGGAGCCCGGCTCGATCGTGGTGGACCTCGCCGTGGAGCAGGGCGGAAACTGCGCCCTCTCGCGGCCGGGCGAGACGGTCGACGTCGACGGGGTGACGGTGATGGGGCTCACGAACCTCCCCTCCCGCCTCCCGGTGCACGCGAGCCAGCTCTACGCCCGCAACGTGCTCGCCCTCGTCGGAGAGCTGCTGGAGGAGGGGGAGCTGGCCCTCGATTTCGCGGACGAGGTGGTCGACCGGGTGACGATCGCCCACGAGGGGCGCGACCGCCGCGAAGAGCCCGAGCCGGTGCCGGCGGGCGAGACCGCGCTCCCGGAGGGCGAGGAGTGATGGAGGGCTTCCTCGGCCACCTCACCGTGTTCGTGCTCGCCTGCTTCGTCGGGTGGCAGGTGGTGTGGAAGGTCACTCCGGCGCTCCACACCCCCCTCATGTCGGTGACCAACGCGATCAGCGGGATCATCCTGGTGGGGGCCATGCTCGCCGCCGGGCTCGGCGTCGATCTCGATCTCGGGGGTTGGCTCGGCCTGGTCGCGGTCTTCCTGGCGGCCATCAACGTGGTCGGCGGCTTCTGGGTCACCCACCGGATGCTGAAGCTCTTCCGCCGCCGATGATCCAGCTCGCCTACATCACGGCGGCGGTCTTCTTCATCCTCTCGCTCAAGGGGCTCTCCACCCCGGCCACCGCCAAGCGCGGCAACTGGTACGGGATCGCCGGGATGGCGATCGCGGTCGTCGCGACCGTGGCCGATCCGGACCTCACCGCCTACCCGCGGGTCGGGGTGGCGGCCCTCGCCGGGGGCGCGATCGGAGCGGTGGTGGCCATCCGGGTGGAGATGAAGGCGATGCCGGAGATGGTGGCCCTGCTCCACTCCTTCGTGGGGGCGGCGGCCACCCTGGTCGCCCTCTCCGCCTTCCATCACGGGACCCACCCCGGCGCGATCTCCCTCACCGAGATCTACCTGGGCGCGGTGATCGGCGCGCCCACCCTCACCGGCTCGCTGATCGCCTTCGGCAAGCTCCGGGGCACGATCGGGGGGCAGCCCCTGCTCCTGCCGGGCCGCCACGCGATCAACCTCGCCGGCGTGGCCGTGCTGGCCGGCCTCGGCGGGTGGTTCGTGGGCGCCCCGGAGGCGACGCCCGTCTACCTGGGGGCGGCGATCGCGGGGGTGATCGGGGCGCACGTGATCCTCGCGATCGGCGGCGCCGACATGCCCGTCATCGTCTCGGTGCTCAACTCCGCCTCGGGGTGGGCGGCGGCGGCCACCGGCTTCGTCCTCGGCAACGACCTGCTGATCATCACCGGCGCGCTCGTCGGCGCCAGCGGGGCGATCCTCTCGATCATCATGAGCCGGGGGATGAACCGCTCGATCGGATCGGTCCTGGTGGGAGGCTTCGGGGAGGGGGAGGGGGAGGGGGAGACGACGGCGACCGCGGAGGCGATCGCGAAGGGGGTCAACGTCGGGGACGTGGAGACGGCGGTGGAGCTGATGCGCGGGGCGCGCAACGTCGTCGTGGCCCCGGGCTACGGGATGGCGGTCGCCCAGGCTCAGCACCCCGCCTGGCAGCTCACCCAGCTCCTCGACGACGAGGGCGTGCGGGTCCGCTTCGCGATCCACCCGGTGGCCGGCCGGCTCCCGGGCCACATGAACGTCCTGCTCGCCGAGGCGGACGTCCCCTACGACATGGTCCTCGAGATGGACCAGATCAACCCCGACTTCCCCGAGACCGACGTGGTGCTGGTGCTGGGCGCCAACGACATCGTCAACCCCGACGCGCTCGACAAGCAGGGCAGCCCGATCTACGGCATGCCGATCCTCGAGGTGTTCCGCGCCCGGACGGTCATCGTGGTGAAGCGGAGCCTGCGGCCCGGCTTCAGCGGGATCGACAACCCCCTCTACTACCGCGACAACACCATGATGGTGTTCGGCGACGCCCGCGAGGTGGTCGAGGAGATGGTACGGGAGCTGAAGGGCGCGCCCACCCCCGCCTGAGGTGACCGTGAGGGGACGCGAATGAACGCACGGCGGCCTTCCCGTTCCCGGCGAATGTGGAACTCGGCCCGGATCGCCGCCGCCGCGGTGCGCGAGAGGCGCATCCCGTTCGCCTCCGAGGCGAGAATCGAGCGGTTGCAACGGAGGCGCCTGCGCCGGATCGTACATCACGCCTGGGCCACGGTGCCGTTCTATCGACGGACGATGCGGGAGCGGGACATCGGGCCCGGGGATCTTCGCTCGGCCGCGGATCTGGAACGGCTGCCCCTGCTCACGGGAAAGCTCGTCCGCACCCGGCTGCGCGAGTTCCGCTCCACCCGGATCGCCGACGGGGCGACCTTGAAGCTCCAGAGCAGCGGTTCGACCGACGAGGGCGTGCGGAAGCTCGTCCTGTGGGACGAGGAGAGCTCGTTGCGGAAGCTCGCCGTACTCGCGCGCCATGGTGCGGCGATGCGGAGGTTGGCGGGGGCGGGTTGGGGGAGCCGGCGAGCCCTGCTCGTACCCGAGGAGGCCTTCCGCCCGCTCGTGGAGTTCTGGGGGGACCGCGTCGCCGGCTGGTCGGGGACGACCGAGATGGAGTGGATCCCTCCGGACCTCCCGTTCCCGGAGATCGTCCAGCGGTTGGCCGACTTCCGGCCCACGGTGGTCAACTCCTACGGCTCGATCACCGAGCTCTTTCTCGGACGGGCGGCGAGCCGGGGCCTCGAGTGGAGCCCCCCTCGCGTGTGGATCTACGGCGGAGACGCCCTGCCCGGGTACGTGCGGGAACGGTTCGAGGAGCGGTTCGGGTTCCCGATCGCCTCCACCTACCAGACCTCAGAGGCGGGGAGCATCGGTTTCGAGTGCGAGCGGCGGGACGGCTTCCACGTGAACGCGGATCAGAACGTGGTTCGGATCGTGCGGCCGGACGGATCGGCTTCGCCCCCCGGGGAGACCGGTGAGGTGGTCGTCTCCAGCCTGGTGAATCGTGCTACCGTGATCCTGAACTTCCGGCTCGGGGATCGGGCGGCCTGGGCGGCGGAGCCGTGCCCCTGCGGCCGGACCCTGCCACGGATCGTCGGCCTGGAAGGCCGGGTTTCCGACATCGTCCGCACGGCGGACGGACGGGAGATCTCCGCAGCGGTGCTCAAGAACGCGCTCGGAGAGCCGCTGAATCGGTTCGCGCTTCAGGTGCAGCTTCTGCACCCGGAGGTGGGCGAGGTGGTGTGGCGAATCGTACCGTTCGAGGACACGGACGTCGATGCCGACCGTCGGGAGCTCCTCCGGGCGACCCGGACGTACCTCGGAAACGGGACCCGGGTCGGGGTGGAGGTGGTGGAGGAGATGGAGCGCTCTCCCGGAGGGAAGCGGGTCGACGTGGTTCACGGGGATGGTGGCCCGCGGGACGAGGAGGTCGGAGGGTGACCGGAAAGGATGGGCTCGTTTCGGGAGCCCCGTGCCCGCTCCGTCTCCCGAGAGCGCTTCCGGGCACTCCCTGACGGGTCCGGAGGCGGTCGCGCTCGCGGCGGCGATCCTCGCCGTCGCCCTCCTCTACTCCTCGGTGGGCCACGGCGGGGCGTCGGGCTACCTCGCCGTCATGGCGCTCTTCGGCCTCGCCCCCGACGTCATGCGGCCGGCGGCGCTGACGATGAACGTCTTCGTGGCCTCGCTCGGCGTCTACCACTTCGCCCGCGAGGGGTGGTTCTCCCGGCGGCTGTGGTGGCCCTTCGCCCTCGCCTCCGTTCCGGCCGCCGCGGTGGGCGGAGCGCTCTCCCTGCCCGGACCCGTCTACCGGCGGGTGGTGGGGGTCGCGCTCCTGTGGGCGGCCTGGCACCTCTTCCGCACCGCGGAGCGCGCCCCGGAGCCGGGCGCGCGGCCCCCCGCCGTTCCGCTCGCGCTCGCCGCCGGCGCGGGGATCGGCCTGCTCGCGGGGCTCACGGGGGTGGGCGGGGGCATCTTCCTCAGCCCGCTGCTTCTGGCCGCCGGGTGGGCCGGGGCCCGCGAGACCGCGGCCGTCTCGGCCGCCTTCATCCTGGCCAACTCCGCCGCCGGCCTGGCCGGGTTCGTGGCGGCGGGCGGGGGGGTCCCGGGCGGGATCGCGGCGTGGATCCCGGCCGCGGCGGCGGGCGGCTTCGTCGGCAGCCGCCTCGGCGCCCGCCGGCTCGGCGGAGGCGCGATCCGGCGGCTCCTCGCCCTCGTGCTGGTCGTCGCCGCGGTCAAGTTCCTGCTCCTTCTGTGATTCACCGCCCGCTTCGCGGGCCGGCGCCTTGAACGGCTCGGCTCCCCGAGGCGTCCCTGGGGTGGACGCCGGGTCGCGCCACCCGACATT
The DNA here is from genome assembly GCA_033722155.1 of Gemmatimonadota bacterium. Taxonomy (GTDB): domain Bacteria; phylum Gemmatimonadota; class Gemmatimonadetes; order JACCXV01; family JAHWKZ01; genus JAWVZN01. The sequence goes on from JAWVZN010000008.1 coordinate 15,791, forward strand.
CGTCCCGAGCCACCGCGCTCGGTCGTGTGACCCGGCGAGCGAGCCCCGTACTCCGCCATGAAAAGCGAGGTCTGCATGAACGCGCCCCCCCTCTCCCGCCGCTTCGTCCTCGGAACCGTCCTGGCCGCCCTGGCGGTCGCGACCCTGGCGCTGCCGCCGGCGTCGCGGGCGCAACAGGTCGAGCGGCTCGACTACCTCGAGGATCTCCCGCCGCTGGTGGACCGCGAGGTGTTCTTCGGCAACCCCGAGACCGCCGGCGGGCAGATCTCCCCCGACGGCGAGCACGTCTCCTTCCTGCAGGAGAAGGACGGGGTGCTGAACGTATGGGTGAAGGGGTTCGGCGAGCCCTTCGAGGCCGCCCGCCCCGTGACCGCCGACACCACCCGGCCGGTCCGGGCCTACTTCTGGAGCGAGGACGGCGAGACGATCCTGTACGCGCAGGACAAGGGAGGCGACGAGGATTTCCACGTGTACGCGGTCGACCCGGACGGCGAGCCCGAGCCCGACACCGGCGTGCCGGCGGCCACCGACCTCACCCCGTACGAGGACGTCCAGGCGCGGATCTACGCGGTCCCGGAGAACGACCCCCGGCACGTGATCGTGGGGATCAACGACCGCGACGCCTCCGTCCACGACGTGTACCGGGTGGACATCGAGACCGGCGAGCGGGAGCTCGTCCGGAGGAACGAGGAGGGCGTGGCGGGGTGGCAGACCGATCTCGAGGGGAACCTCCGCCTCGCGATCAGGATCGACGAGGAGGGGAACACCGAGATCAGCCGGGTCGAGCCCGACTCCCTCGCCGTCGTCTACACCTGCAGCCCCGAGGAGCAGTGCGGTCCGATCCGCTTCCACGTGGACGGCGAGCGGGTGTACATGGTGACCAACAAGGGCGAGCCCGACCTGATGCGGCTCGTGCTGTTCGATCCCGCCACCGGGGAGACCGAGCTGGTGGAGGAGGACCCGGAGGGGGAGGTCGACTTCGGCGGCACCCTCTTCAGCGAGGAGACCGAGCAGCTGATCGCCACCTCCTACGAGGACGAGCGGACGCGGTGGTATCCGAAGGATCCCGCTTTCGAGCGGGACCTCGAGCGGGCCCGCGCGGAGTTCGGCGACGCCGACCTCGGCTTCCGGTCGATGACCGAGGACGGCCGCTTCATGCTCGTCTCGGTGAGCTCCGACGTGGCGCCGAGCTCCACCTGGACCTACGACCGCGAGAGCGGGGAGTTCGAGCTCCTGTACCGGACGCGGCCCGACGTGCCGGCCGGGGACATGGCGCCGATGGAGGCGGTCACCTACACCGCCCGGGACGGGGTGGAGATCCCCGCCTTCCTCACCCTCCCGAAGGGGGTGGAGGCGGAGAACCTCGCGGTGGTGATCCACCCCCACGGCGGCCCCTGGGCGCGGGACTTCTGGGGGTACGACGGCACGGTCCAGTTCCTCGCCAACCGGGGCTACGCCGTGCTCCAGCCCAACTTCCGGGGCTCGGCCGGCTACGGCGAGCGGTTCCTCAACCTCGGCAACGAGGAGTGGGGGACCGGCGACATGCAGCACGACATCACCGACGGGGTGGAGTGGCTCGTCGATCGGGGGGTCGCCGACCCCGACCGGGTGGCGATCATGGGCGGCTCCTACGGGGGCTACGCCACGCTCGCCGGGCTGGCGTTCACGCCGGAGCTGTACGCCGCCGGGGTCGACATCGTGGGCCCCTCCAGCATCATCACCCTGCTGGAGTCGATCCCGCCCTACTGGAAGCCGATCCAGGCGATCTTCGACGTCCGGGTGGGCGATCCGGAGGATCCCGAGGACCGGGAGCGGCTCGAGGCCCAGTCGCCCCTCCACTTCGCCGAGAACATCACCGCGCCCCTGCTGGTGATCCAGGGCGAGAACGACCCCCGGGTGAAGAAGCGGGAGAGCGACCAGATCGTCACCACCCTGCGCGACCTCGGCCGCGACGTGGAGTACATGGTCGCCCCCGACGAGGGCCACGGCTTCGCCAACGACGACAACCGCCTGGCGATGTACGTGAAGATCGAGGAGTTCCTCGCCGAGCACCTCGGCGGCCGCTACCAGCCGGACGCCCCGCCCGAGATCGAGGAGCGGCTGGCGACCCTGATGGTCGAGGTCGACACGCTCACCGTACAGGAGCTCGCCACCGCCGAGGGCGCCGAGAGGATCGAGGCGTTCGACGGCGAGAAGGTGGAGCCGGCCTCGCTCACCTACGCCCAGACCGTGGAGACGGGAGGGCGGACGATCGATCTCGAGGCCACCCGCACGATCGCCGAGACGACGTGGGAGGGCGAGCCCGCGCTCGTGGTGGTCGACCGCGCCGAGAGCCCGATGGGCAGCGCCGTCGACTCCACCTGGGTCGACCCCGGGACCCTGGTCCCGATCCGGCGGTCGATCCGCCAGGGCCCGGCCACCATCGAGATCCTCTTCGACGGCTCGGCCGTCACCGGAACGATCGAGGCGGGACCCCAGACGCTGCCGATCGACGCTTCCGGCGAGGGGGTGGTGTTCGCCAAGGGCGGGGCGCTCGAAGCGGGAGTTCCGACCCTCGAGCTGGAGCCCGGCGAGGCGGTCACGGTCGAGCTGTTCGACCCGCTCGCCGGGAAGGTGAAGGCGTACCGGCTCGAGGCCTCCGCCGCGGAGTCGGTGGAGACCCCGGGGGGCGCCTTCGAGACGGTCCGCCACGAGCTCTCCGCGCTCGACGGGTCCGAGACCCAGACGATCTGGGTGGCGACCGACCCGGGCCGGGTGGTCCGGGTGAAGGCGGACCTGCCCGCGCAGATGGGTGGCGGCACCGCGACCATGGAGCTGAAGGGGGCGGCCGAGTAAGACAGCCGACGGCGCGCCCGACGCTCCCGGGCGTAGGCTGATCCTCCCCATGGCGAAGGCGAGGACCGAGCTGGAGCGGCTGGCCGGCTTCGTCGAGAGGGCCCGCTTCGAGGCCCTCTCCGACGAGGCGCTGGAGCAGCTGAAGATCCGGGTCCTCGACGCGATCGGTTGCGCGATCGGGGCGGTGGAGGGCGAGCCCGTCGGCCACGTCCGGCGGGCCGTCGGCCGCTTCGGCGGCTCCCCCCGCGCCACGCTCCTGGGCGGGGAGCGCACCGCCCCGGACCGCGCCGCCCTCTACAACGGCTTCCTCGTCCGCTACCTCGACTACAACGACAGCTATCTCGCGCCGGGCGAGACGTGCCACCCCAGCGACAACCTGGGGGCGGCGCTCGCCGCCGCCGAGGACGCGGGGGCCGACGGCGCCGGGCTGCTCGCCGCGCTCGCCGTCGCCTACCAGGTGCAGTGCCGCCTCAGCGACGAGGCCCCCGTCCGCGCCGAGGGCTTCGACCACACCACCCAGCTCTCCTACGCCGCCGCGGCGGCGGTGGCGAAGGCGCTCGGCCTCGAGCGCGAGCGGATCGGGAACGCGATCGCCATCGCGGGCACCGCCCAGAACGCGCTGCGGGTGACCCGGACGGGAGCGCTCTCCCACTGGAAGGGCCTCGCTGCCCCCTGGGCCGCCGCCCAGGCGTGCGAGGCCGCCTACCTGGCGGCCGAGGGCGTGACCGGGCCGCCGGAGGTGTTCGAGGGGAACAAGGGGTTCGAGGAGTCGATCGCCGGGGCGTTCGAGATCGACTGGGAGGAGGAGGACCTGGAGCGCGTCCGCCGGACCATGATCAAGCGGTACAACGCCGAGATCCACTCCCAGTCCACGATCGAGGGCGCGCTGGAGCTGCGGGAGGAGCACCGGATCGATCCGGCCGCGATCGAGCGGATCGAGATCGACACCTTCGACGTCGCCTACCACATCATCGGCGGGGGCGAGGAGGGCGAGAAGACCACGGTCCGGACCAAGGAGGAGGCCGACCACAGCCTCCACTACATGGTCGCCGTGGCGCTGCTCGACGGCCAGCTGCTCCCCGAGCAGTACGAGCCCGACCGGATCGGGGCCGACGACGTGCAGGAGCTGCTCCGCCGGGTGGAGGTGCGCCCCGACGAGGAGCTCTCCGGCCGCTTCCCCGAGGAGATGCCGGTCCGGGTTCGGATCGTCCTGGGGGGCGGGGAGTCGGTGACGATCGAGAAGCGCGACTACGAAGGGTTCCCCACCCGCCCCATGCGGTGGGAGACGAACGCCGAGAAGTTCGACCGGCTCGCCGCCCCCCGGGTCGACGCGGCGCTACGGGCGGAGATCCGGGACGCGGTCGCCACCCTCGAGGAGCGCTCCGCGGGCGATCTCGCCGGACTGCTCGCCCGCGTCCCCGTCCCCGGGTCCGAGGAGAGCGAACCCCCACCGGAAGGAGACCACGAATGAGCGATTCCGACGGAAGCGAATCCAACGAGACCGGGCGCGCGTTCCGGTTCCTGCGGGTGAACGAGCGCGACGAGAAGCCGCGCGAGCGGGGGATCACCGAGATCCGCGGCCCCTACTACAGCGTCATGGGGAAGCGGTACCTCGCCGACGTTCTCGAGACGATGGGACCCTACGTGGACTCGCTGAAGTTCGCCGGGGGCTCCTTCTCGCTCATGCCCGAGCGGGCGCTCCGCGAGATCCTCGACCTCGCCCACGAGCACGACGTCCTCGTCTCCACCGGCGGTTTCATGGAGTGGGTCCTCACCCAGGGAGGCGACGCGGCGCGGCAGTACATCGAGGAGTGCGCCCGGGTGGGATTCGACATCGTGGAGATCTCGGCCGGCTTCATCACCCTGCCGACCGACGACTGGCTGCGGTTGATCGAGGCGGTCCAGGACGCCGGGCTGAAGGCGAAGCCCGAGGTGGGCATCCAGTTCGGCGCCGGGGGCGGCGCGACCGCCACCGCCGAGCTCGAGGCCGAGGGTCAGCAGGACCCCGACTGGGCGATCGAGCAGGCGCGCCGCTTCATCGACGCCGGCGCGTACATGATCATGATCGAGTCGGAGGGGATCACCGAGAACGTCCCGAGCATGCGGACGGGCATCCCCGCCCGCTTCATCGACGAGCTCGGCCTCGAGAAGCTGATGTTCGAAGCCTCCGACCCGAAGGTGTTCACCTGGTACGTCAAGAACTACGGCCCCGAGGTGAACCTCTTCGTCGACCACGGCCAGATCGTCCAGCTGGAGTGCCTCCGGAGGGGCATCTGGGGGACGAAGTCGCTGTTCGGGCGGGTCCTCACCTACAAGGGCTGATGCCGCGGGAGACGATCGATCTCCCGCGGTCGGTCGAGTGGCTCCAGGTCCTCGACGAGGAGGGGGCCCTCGACGAAGAGTGGATGCCCGACCTCGACGACGAGGAGCTGCTGGCGTGGCACCGGGCGATGCTCCTCTCGCGCCGCTTCGACGAGCGGCTGCTCGAGCTCCAGCGCCAGGGGAAGATCGGGACCTTCGCCCCGGTCAGGGGGCAGGAGGCGAGCCAGATCGGGGCGGTGGCCGCGCTGGAGGAGGAGGACTGGGTGGTGCCGTCGTTCCGCGAGACGGCCGCGGCGGTGTGGCGGGGGATCCCGCTCGAGGGCCTGCTGCTGTACAACGCCGGCTACAACGAGGGGGGCGAGGTCCCCGAGGGGAAGCACGACCTCCCGATCGCGATCCCGGTCGCCAGCCAGATCCCCCACGCCGTCGGCATCGCGTACGGGGCCGCCTACGAGGGGTCCGACGAGGTGGTGATGGTGTTCTTCGGGGACGGGGCGACCTCGGAGGGGGACTTCCACGAGTCGATCAACTTCGCCGGCGTCTTCGGCTGCCCCGTCGTCTTCGTGTGCCAGAACAACCAGTGGGCGATCTCGCTCCCGCGCGAGGAGCAGACGAAGTCGAAGACGCTCGCCCAGAAGGGCCTCTCCGCCGGCATCCCCGGGATCCAGGTGGACGGCAACGACCCCTTCGCCGTGTACGTGGCCGCCGGCGAGGCGGTGGAGCGCGCCCGCTCGGGCGAGGGCCCGACCCTGATCGAGTGCGTCACCTACCGCCTCTCGCTCCACACCACCGCGGACGACCCCTCCAAGTACCGCGACGAGGAGGAGGTCGAGGAGTGGGAGGCGAAGGACCCGCTCCCCCGGCTCCAGGGCTTCCTGCAGGAGCGCGACCTGCTCGACGACGGCGCGATCGAGGAGCTGGAGGAGGAGGTCTCCGGGGAGATCGAGGCCGCCTGGGAGGCGGCGAGCGAGCGGATGGCCGAGCTCGACGACCCCGCGGTCATGTTCGACCACGTGTGGGCCGAGCGCCCGCCCGAGCTCGAGCGCCAGCGCGAGACCCTCGCGAAAGAGTGGAGCCGGCGCGACGAGGGGGCGGGGGGCGAGGGGGAGGAATGAGCGAGCGGACGATGGTCGAGGCGCTCAACCTCGCCCTCGAGCAGGAGATGGAGGGCGACGACGCGGTGATCGTGCTGGGGGAGGACGTGGGGGTCGACGGAGGGGTCTTCCGGGTGACCGAGGGGCTTCTGGACGCCTTCGGCGAGCAGCGCGTCATGGACACCCCGCTCGCCGAGTCGGTGATCGTGGGCGCGTCGCTGGGAATGGCGATCCGGGGGCTGAAGCCGGTGGCCGAGATCCAGTTCTCCGGCTTCTCCTACTTCGCCTTCCACCAGCTCGAGAGCCACGTCGCCCGGATGCGATGGCGCTCCCGCGGCCGCTTCACCGCGCCGCTGGTCGTCCGGATGCCGTACGGCGCCGGCGTCCGCGCCCTCGAGCACCACTCCGAGAGCCGCGAGGCGTACTACGCCCACACCCCGGGGCTGAAGATGGTGATCCCGTCGGGGCCGCGAACCGCCCGCGCCCTGCTCGTCTCGGCGATCCGCGATCCCGACCCGGTGGTGTTCTTCGAGCCGAAGGCGATCTACCGCGCCTTCCGCGAGGAGGTGCCCGACGAGGAGGAGACGCTTCCGATCGGCGAGCCGCGGAGGGTGCGCGAGGGCGACGACCTCACTTTCGTGGCGTACGGGGCGATGCTCCACCGCGCGCTCGAGGCCGCCGAGACCCTGGCGGAGGAGGAGGGCGTGGAGGCGGACGTGATCGACCTGTGCACCGTCTCCCCGCTCGCCGACGGCCCGATACAGGAGTCGGCGAAGCGGACCGGCCGGGTCGTTCTCGTCCACGAGGCCCCCAGGAGCTTCGGCCCGGCGGCCGAGATCGTCGCCCGCCTCGTGGAGAAGGCGTTCTGGTGGCTCGAGGCGCCCGTGGCCCGGGTGGCTGCGCCCGACGTGATCGTACCGTACTTCGCCCGCGAGCAGGCGTATCTCCCCGACGCCGCCCGGATCGTGGCCGCGGCGCGGGAGACTCTCGCCGTGGAGGCGTAGCGATGGCCGAGGAGTGGAGGTTCCAGGACCCCGGCGAGGGAATCCACGAGGGGGAGATCCTCGACGTCCGCGTCTCCGAGGGGGACGAGGTCGAAGACGGCCAGATCGTGCTGGAGGTGGAGACCGACAAGGCGGCGGTGGAGGTGCCGGCTCCCTTCACGGGCACGATCGAGGAGATCCGGGTCGCCGAGGGCGACATCGTGGAGGTGGGCGACGTGCTGATGACCTGGCGCGGGGAGAGCGCCCCGGCGGAGGAGGCCGAGGAGGATCGATCCGGCGGCGCCGCCGCGGTGGGCGAGCTCGAGACGTGGGAGGAGACGGAGGAAGAGGAGGAAGCCGGGCAAGAGGAGAAGCGCCGGGCGCCCCGGGAGCCGGAGGAGGACGCCGGGCCCGTCCCCGCCTCTCCCGCCACCCGCCGGCTCGCCCGCGAGGAGGGGATCGACCTCCGCGAGGTGGAGCCGAGCGGACCGGGAGGCCGGGTGACCATGGAGGACGTCCGGGCCCGCGCCGGGGAGGCGGCGCCCGGGGAAGAGGAAGCCCCCGAGGAGGAGGCGCCCGAGGCGGCTCCCGCAGCCTCTCCGCCCCTGGTCGAGGAGCTTCCCCCAGCGCCCGAGTTCGAGCGGTGGGGCGAGGTGGATCGGGAGCCCCTCCGGAGCGTCCGGCGCGCCACCGCCCGACGGATGGCGGTCGCCTGGGCGCGGGTTCCCCACGTCACCCACATGGACGTGGCCGACGTCACCGAGCTCGAGGCGTTCCGGGCCGAGCACGCCGACGCCGTCGCCGAGGAGGGGGGCGACCTCTCCCTCACCGTCCTCGCGCTGAAGGCCGCGGTCGCGGCCCTGAAGGAGCACCCCCGCTTCAACGCCAGCCTCGACGAGGCCGCCGCGGAGATCGTCCTGAAGCGGTACTACCACCTCGGCGTGGCGGTGGACACCGACCGTGGCCTCGTCGTCCCGGTCCTCCGCGACGTCGACCGGAAGAGCCTCACCGAGCTGGCGGTCGAGGCGAGCGAGGTGGTCGAGCGGGCGCGCGAGGGGGATCTCGAGCGGTCGGAGATGCGCGGGGGCTCGTTCACGGTCACCAACCCCGGTCCGCTCGGCGGCACCGCCTTCACCCCGATCGTGAACTGGCCCGAGGTGGCGATCCTCGGCCTCGCGCGCGCGGCGCGGAAGCCGGTGGTGCGCGGGGAGGGCGAGGACGTGGAGGTCGTCCCCCGGCTTCTGCTGCCGATCTGTCTCGGCTTCGACCACCGGGTGAACGACGGGGCGGACGCGGCCCGCTTCGCCGCGACCCTGGTGGGGGTGCTGGAGGATCCCGAGGAGCTGGTCCTGCACCTGTGATCGGGGGGCTCCCCGGAGATCGCGAGCGTCTAGCCCAGCTCTTCCGACGCCACGATCGTGACCCCCTTCTCCTCCAGGTCGGCCCGGACCCCGGCGTCCGACCCGGGGTCGACGGAGCGGGTGAGGTCCCACAGGACGACGGGGTCGAACCCCTCGTCGGCGGCGTCCTCGGCGCTCCACTTCACGCACACGTCGCGGGCCAGCCCGCACAGGAACACCCGCTCGACCCCGCGCTCGCGGAGGTAGCCGGCGAGCCCGGTCGGGGGACGCTCGCCGGCCGGGTTCCAGTTGTTGCGGAACCCGCTGTAGGAGTCGCTCTCCGACTGCGCCCCCTTCCGGACGATCGCGGAGACCCGCTCCCACGGGAGCTCCGGATGGAGCCGGGCCCCCTCGGTCCCCTGGACGCAGTGGTCCGGCCACAGCACCTGCTCGTGGCCGTACAGCTCGATCGTGTCCATCGGCTCGGCTCCCTCGTGGTTGCTCGCGAAGGAGACGTGGTCGGCGGGGTGCCAGTCCTGGGTCGCCACGTACAGCCCGAACGGATCCCTCTCCATCAGGTCGTGGAGGGGTTCGATGATGGCGTCGCCCTCCTCGACGGGGAGGGAGCCGCCGGGGAGGAAGTCCGGCTGGATGTCGATCAGCAGGAGCGCGCTGCGCTCCGGGTCGATCTCGATGCGGTCGCTCATGGCCGGCCTCCGGTCGTGGGAGCCTCGTTCACGTGCCTCGGATCGTATAAATTGCCGGTTCGTACCCGCTTCCGACAGTAGACGGATGACCGACGAGCCTCGCGAGATTCCGATGGACGAGAAGTTCGCCTTCGCCGAGTATCGCGCGGTGTTCCGTGCCGCGCCCGACGGGATCCTGGTGGTGGATTCCGGGGGCGTGATCCGGGACGTGAACCCGCGCGCCCTGGAGCAGTTCGGCTACGAGCGCGACGAGCTGATCGGCCTCGAGGTGGAGGCGCTCGTCCCGGAGGCGCAGCGGGGACTCCACCGGGAGCAGCGGGGGGAGTACACGGAGGACCCCCACGCCCGGCCGATGGGCGCGGGGCTCGACCTCGCCGGCCGGCGGAAGGACGGCTCGACCTTTCCGGCGGAGATCAGCCTCAGCCCGATGGAGACCGACGAGGGACTCCACGTGATCAGCGTGGTGCGCGACGTCTCCGAGCGGAAGCGGCTGCGCGACTTCGGCGTGGGGGCGCTTCGGGCCGCCGAGGACGAGCGCCATCGGATCGCCCGCGAGCTCCACGACGACACCGCCCAGCGGCTGGCGGCGATGCTGGTCCGGCTCCGGATCGCGATCCGGGAGCGGGAAGAGGGGGCGCGCAACCGGATGCTGGAGGAGATCCGCGAGGACGTCCTCGACACCGCCGAGTCGGTCCGCAGGATCGCCCGCGGGCTGCGCCCGCCGGTGCTCGACGAGGTGGGCGTGGTGGCGGCGATCCGCTCCCACGTGGAAGCCCTCCGGAAGGCGTACGGGTTCGAGATCGAGGTCGAGGCCGACGAGCCCGAGCGACGGCTCTCCGCCGACGCCGAGCTCGCCCTCTACCGGATCGTGCAGGAGGCGCTCGCCAACGTCGTCCGGCACGCCGGCGCGGAGCGGGCCCGGGTGAGGCTGGGAGCGGCGGACGGTCACGTGATCGCGACCGTGGAGGACGACGGGCGCGGCTTCCGGCTGGAGGAGACCACCGCCCCCCCGAGCGGGCTGGGCCTGGTCGGGATGCGGGAGCGTGCCCGCAACGCCGGTGGTAGGTTGGAGATCGACAGCGAGCCGGGGCAGGGCACCCGCGTGCGGGTGGAGCTGCCGTACCCGCGAACCCCGAAGGAGGCTCCCCGTGAGTAGCTCGATCACCGTGATCCTCGCCGACGACCACGTCGTCCTGCGCGCCGGCCTGCGCGCCCTGCTCGAGGCCGAGTCGGGGATGGAGGTGGTGGGCGAGGCGTCGACGGGCGACGAGGCGGTCGACCTCGTCCGCGAGCACCGCCCCACCGTGGCGGTGATGGACCTGTCGATGTCCGGCTCCGGCGGCCTCGAGGCGACCCGGCGGATCGCGGCGCTGGAGCTCCCCACCAAGGTGCTGGTGCTCACGATGCACGCCGAGGAGGAGTACCTGGTCCCGGTCCTGGAGGCGGGCGCGAGCGGCTACCTCAACAAGACCGCCGCCGACAAGTCGCTGATCGAGGCGATCCGGGTGGTGTCGCGCGGGGAGGTGTACCTGCCGCCCGAGGCCACGAAGCTGCTGCTCAAGGAGTACAAGTCGGCCAGCGACCAGGAGACGAGCGACCCCCTCCACCAGCTCAGCCCGCGCGAGCAGGAGGTGCTCGCCCTCACCGCGGAAGGGTACAGCTCCAAGGAGATCGGCGAGAAGCTGTTCATCTCCCCGAAGACGGTGGACACCTACCGCTCCCGGATCATGGAGAAGCTGAAGCTGAACCATCGCTCCGAACTGGTGCGCTTCGCGCTGCGCGCCGGGCTGCTGAAGGAGGTGTAGCGGCCGGGCGCGGCGTCCCTCCGGGAGGGAATCTCCCCACACGCCGGGCGGCGGATTCACCGACACGGCCGCCCGGATTCCGCCCGACAGACGTATCCCCCGTCGTCTCGTACCCTTCGCGAGACATGACCCGAGTGTACGACTCCGATCCGATCGACGTCCTGATCGCCGACGACCATCCGATCTTCCGGGCCGGGATGCGCCAGCTCCTGGCCGCGGAGTCCGACCTGAAGGTGGTCGCCGAGGCGGAGAGCGCAGAGGAGACCTTCGCGCTGGTCCGCGAGCTGGAGCCCAGGGTCGTCGTGCTCGACGCGGCGATGGCCCGGGCGGACGGGAACGACATCACCCGCAGGATCGCCGCCGAGGTGCCCGCGAGCCGGGTGCTGATCCTCGTCGTCAACGCGGTCGAGGAGTGCCACCAGTTCGCGCTCGACTCTGGCGCCAGCGGCTGCCTCTCCAAGCTCCGGGCCGATCGCGAGCTGGTCGAGGCGATCCGCTCCATCGCGGGCGGCGGGCTCTACTTCTCCGCGCTCGACACGGTGCCGTCGGGGCTCGCCCACGGCGGGGGCAACGGCTCCGGAAACGGCTCCGGGCGCGGGGAGCCGAAGCCCGACGAGGTCCTGAGCGATCGTGAGCGGCAGGTCGTCATCCTCACCGCGAGCGGGTACAGCTCGCGGGAGATCGGCTCGCAGCTCCACATCTCCTCGAAGACGGTGGACACGTATCGGGCGCGCAGCATGGACAAGCTCGGCTTCCACCATCGGTGGGAGCTGGTCCAGTACGCCCTCCGGAACGGCCTGCTCGCCGCCCTGTAGCGGGCTGTAGGGAATTTCCCCACCCGCGCGTCTTCCAAATCCTGACACCACGGCGCGGCGGTTCTCCGGCAGATACCCCTCGCCGACGAGCCTAATCTCGTGAGCGAACCCGCCGAGGGTCGCAGGAAGGGCCCGGCGACGAACCCGCAAGCAAAGCGATCGATTCGATGACGGAGACCGCGACGCGCGAAACCCGGGGCCGGACCGCCGATGGAGCGGCTCCCGCCCCCGTCCGGTGCGACCAGCACACGGTGGAGGTGGTGTCCGATTCCGGCGAGGGCGCCCAGAAGTGCGGGCAGATCTTCGGGACGGTATCGGCGAAGATGGGCAACGGCGTGTGGACGGTGGAGATCATCCCCGCCGAGATCGAGCCGCCGCCGCGGATCCCGGCGGGCGCGAGCGGGAACCGGATCCGGCTGGGGTCGGGGCCGGTCACCAACTGGGGCGACGAGACGAACGTGGTGGTGGCCTTCAACGAGCAGGCCCTGCTCGGCCGCCACCGGCTGAACGCGCTCGCCGACGACGCCACGATCCTGATCGAGAGCCACTGGAAGGACCATCCGGACGAGGACATCCGGCGCGCCTGGAAGAACGCGATGGCCGAGCTCGGCACCCGCGACTACCGGATCGTCGAGGTCCCGATGGAGGAGCGGTGCCTCGAGGTGATCGAAGACACGCGCCGCGGCAAGAACATGTTCGTCCTCGGGATGCTGTGCTGGATCTACGACCGCGACCTCCAACTCGCCCGGGACCAGATCGCGCACGTCTTCCGGAAGAAGTCCGACGCGATCGTGGAGAAGAACCACGAGCTGCTCGATCTCGGCTGGGGGTGGGCCGCCGACAACCTCGGCTTCCGTTTCGACGTGCCGCCGCGGCCCACCGACCGGGAGATGGTCGTGATGAACGGCAACCAGGCGGTGGCGCTCGGGGCGGTGGCCGCGGGGATGGAGCTGGCGGCGATGTATCCGATCACGCCGGCCACCTCGGTCTCCCACCAGCTGGGCGAGATGTTCGAGCGGTTCGGCGGGATCGTGCACCAGGCCGAGGACGAGATCGCGGCGGCCGGCGTGGCGATCGGCGCCAGCTACTCGGGCAAGGTCGCGTTCACGATCACGTCCGGCCCCGGGATGGCGCTCAAGACGGAATTCCTCGGGCTGGCGATCATGACCGAGACCCCGCTCGTGGTGGTCGACGTGCAGCGCGGCGGCCCCAGCACGGGGCTGCCGACGAAGGTGGAGCAGTCGGACCTGCTGGCCGCGATCTACGGTCAGCCGGGCGACGCCCCCCACGTGGTGATGGCGCCGGCCACGATCGAGGAGTGCTTCCACGCGATGGTGACCGCGCGGCGGATCGCGGAGGCGCTGCGGACGGTCGTGATCGTCCTCACCGACGCCAACCTCGCCACCGGCGTGCAGCCGTTCCCGCGCCCCGAGCCCGAGGTCGCGTGGATGGCCCCGCCCCCGGACCAGAGCCCGATCCCGGAGGGGGAGCGCCCCTACGAGTGGGACCCCCGGACCGGCCTCTCGCGCCGGTTCGTGCCGGGCCAGCCGGACGGGATGTACACCGCCACCGGGCTCGCCCACGACGAGGCGAGCAGGGTGGCCTACGACCCCGACATCCATCAGCGGAGCTCCTCGATGCGGAGCCGCAAGCTGGCGGTGCTGCACAGCATGCTCTCCCCGCCCGGGATCTACGGCGAGAAGGAGGGCGACCTGCTGGTGGTCGGCTGGGGGAGCACGAAGGGAGCGATCGAGGAGGCGGTCGACCGGGCCCGCGAGGAGGGCCTCTCGGTCTCCTCGCTCAACATCACCTTCCTCTCCCCCCTCGAGCCCGGCCTGAAGGAGATCTTCGAGCGGTTCGACCGGGTGATGACGGTGGAGATCAACTACAGCGACGAGCCCGGCGCCCCCTACATCACCCGGCAGAACCGCCGCTACGGACAGCTCGCGTGGTTGCTGCGCGCCCGCACCCTGGTGGACGTCGACTGCTGGACCCGGGTGATCGGCGAGCCGCTGCGCCCCGGCAAGATCCTCGAGGCGATCCGGGCCCGGGCGGAGAAGGGAGGGGAAGGATGACCATGGCCGGCTGCTCGCTGCTCCGCTCGGCGACCGGGGACGAGCGCGTCTTCGGCCTCGCCGACTACGAGAGCGCGATCGCGCGGTGGTGCCCCGGATGCGGGGACCACAGCGTGCTCAGCTCCACCCAGCGGCTCCTCTCCGAGGAGCAGCTCGCGCCCGAGACCACGGTGTTCGTCTCGGGGATCGGGTGCTCGAGCCGCTTCCCCCACTACGTCCGCACCTACGGGTTCCACGGGATCCACGGCCGCGCGCTTCCGATCGCCACCGGGATCAAGCTCCATCGCCCCGAGCTCGACGTGTTCGTCGTGATGGGCGACGGCGACTGCGTCTCGATCGGGGCGGGCCACTGGATCCACGCGACCCGCTACAACATCGACATGGTCGCCCTGCTGCTCGACAACAACATCTACGGCCTCACCAAGATGCAGACCTCGCCCACGACGCCGCAGGGGTACGCCAGCAACACCCAGCCGAGGGGCAGCTATCTGCCGGCGCTCAACCCGCTGGAGGCGACCCTGGGGATCACCAACGCGTCGTTCGTGGCCCAGACCGCCGAGTGGATCCCGGCACATCTGTTCGCCACGCTCCGCGAGGCGTACCGCCACCGGGGCTTCTCGTTCGTCCGGATCCTGCAGCGGTGCCCCAAGTACACCGCCCCGCTCTTCGAGGAGGGCGTGAAGAACCCCGACGTGACCGAGCTGCTGATCCACGACGACGGGATCCTCCTCCCCGGGCTCGAGGACGTGTACGAGCACCAGACGTGGCACGACCCGAAGGACATGGACGCCGCCCGAAGGCTCGCGGAGGAGGACGGCCGGGTGAGGCTCGGGGTCTTCTTCCGGGACGAGTCGCGGCCGCGCTACGAGGAGATGCGCCAGCTCCCCGCGATGGCGGCCGAGGAGAGGGTGGACCTGCTGGAGAAGGAGCTGGACCGCTATGCCGTCTGACGACCGCGTGACCGGCGCCCTCGAGGCGGTGGCGAAGCCCCGATCCGCGTACCGCTCGGCGGTGGCGGAGGCGGTGGACGCCGCCGGCGCGATCCTCGACGCCCGCACCGCCCCCGCCGGCGAGCGGATCGACCGCACCCGCTCCGAGCTGGGCGCGTTCGCCCGCGGGCGGGTCGACCCCGAGGCGTTCGCCGGCGTGTTCGGCTCGGAGGAAAGCCTCGACCCGGCGGCCGCCGAGGCGCTCGAGCGCGCCCGGAAGACCCTCCGCGAGCTGGCCGGCGGCGAGGCGGACTTCGTGGTGGCCGTGGAGCCGGGAGGCGACCTGCGCGCCGCGGTGGCGGCCGAGCTCGCCGAGGCCGGCCGCGCCTTCGCCGCCGCCCGGATCGTCGAGGCGGTCGGCGTGGAGGGCCGTCCCGTCCCCGCGGGGATCGACCTCGACCGGTTCGGCTTCCGCCGCTGGAACGGGGCCGAGCGCCGGCTCGCCCCGCCGCTCGTCGTGACGGTGGACGGCGCCGACCTGGCGGCCGGATCGCTGGCGGAGTTCCTCGACGGCTCGGTCCGGATCGTCCTCGTGGTGCGGGGCGATTCCCCGCCCGCGGCGTTGGTGCGGTTGATCACGCCGGGCGTCCTCGTCATGCAGACGGCCGATCCCGCGGAGCTCGAGCGGGTCGCCGCCGCCCCGGGGCCGGCGGTGGCGGCGCTCGTGCCCGACTCCGCGGCCCTCTTCGTCCACGAC
Organism: Gemmatimonadota bacterium; assembly: GCA_033722155.1. GTDB lineage: Bacteria > Gemmatimonadota > Gemmatimonadetes > JACCXV01 > JAHWKZ01 > JAWVZN01. The sequence goes on from JAWVZN010000008.1 coordinate 31,453, forward strand.
CCCGCGGGCGGCCCGACCCTCGCCTCCCGCCTCGCCGTGGAGCGGACGCCGGAGGAGGAGCCGCGGGCCCGTCTCGGCGGCCTCGGCGCCTTCCAGCAGGCCGAGGAGCTGCGCCAGCTCGCGGCGCTCGCCTCGGCGGCCCCCGTCGTCGAGCTCCCGGAGCCCTCCCCCGACGGAGAGGGGGAGGCGCCGACGGATCCCGCCGACCGGCTCGCCGCCTGGCTGCTGTCCCGGACCGACCTCTCCGGGCTCGAGTCCGGGAACGGAACCGAGGCGTGAGCGTCGAGGTCCTCGCCCTCTCGGCCGCGATCCTGGGCGGCGTCGGCCTCGCCTTCGGGGCGCTGATCGCCCTCACCCACCGGAAGATGAAGGTGTGGGAGGATCCCCGGATCGACGGCGTGGAGGAGCTCCTGCCCGGATCGAACTGCGGCGCCTGCGGCCATCCCGGCTGCCGGGGCTTCGCCGAGGCGGTGGTCGCCGGGGAGATCGCGCCCGCCGAATGCACCGTGATGGGGGAGCGAGAGGTCGAGATCGTCGCCGACTTCCTGGGGGTGGAGGCCGGCGAGGCGAACGACCGGGTGGCGCGCCTGCTTTGCGCCGGCGGCTCCGACGTCGCCCCCCGCAAGGCGATCTATCACGGGATCGAGAGCTGCGCGGCGGCGGTCGCGGTCGGCGGCGGCGGAAAAGCGTGCTCCTGGGGGTGTGTGGGCTTCGCCGACTGCGCGGTGGCGTGCGACTTCGACGCGATCGATATGAGCCCGGTGGACCTGCCGGTCGTCGACGTCGAGGCGTGCACCGCGTGCGGCGACTGCGTCGACGCCTGTCCGCTCGACCTGTTCGTGATCATGCCGCTGGAGCAGAAGCTGATCGTCCAGTGCAGGAACCTGCTCGAGGGCGAGGACGCCACCGACGTGTGCGCGGTCGCCTGCGACGCCTGCGCCCGGTGCGTACGGGACGCCGCGCCGGGCCTGATCGAGATGGTCGACGGCCTGCCCGTGATCGACTACGAGAGGAACGAGCTCGCCGACCCCGACGCGACCGCGCGGTGTCCCACCGGCGCGATCGCCTGGGTGGAGGGCTCCCAGTTCACCACGAATACGAACGTCGAACTCGCAGGGAGTGGAACCGGATGATCCTCGGCAGGAAGGAGACGGAGGCGCGGCCCGAGCCCCGCTTCCCGGGCAAGGAGACGGCGACCGACGGCTCGAGCGCCGTGGTGGCCGTGGAGACCGCCGCCAGCGAGGCCGCCGGGGCGTACCCGATCACGCCCTCGACCCAGATGGGCGAGGGGTGGGCGCTCGCGATGGCGGCCGGGAAGACGAACGTGAACGGCCGCCGGCTCATCTTCTTCGAGCCCGAGGGCGAGCACGCGGCCGCCGCGGTGACCGCCGGGATGAGCATGACCGGGCTGCGGGCGACGAACTTCTCGAGCGGGCAGGGGATCGCCTACATGCACGAGTCGCTCTACGCGGCCGCCGGCAAGCGCCTCACCTACGTGCTCAACGTCGCCGCCCGGGCGATGACGAAGCAGGCGCTCAACGTCCACGCGGGCCACGACGACTACCACGCGGTCGACGACACCGGATTCTTCCAGCTCTTCGCCAAGGACGTCCAGGAGGTGGCCGACCTCACGGCGATCGCCCACCGGATCGCGGAGCTGGCGCTGAACCCGGGGCTGGTGGCCCAGGACGGCTTCCTCACCAGCCACGTGATCGAGGCGATCCGCCAGCCCGAGCCGGAGCTGATCGCCGAGTACCTGGGCGACCCCTCCGACACGATCGAGTCGCCGACGCCGGCCCAGCGGCTGGTGTTCGGCGAGACCCGGCGGCGGATCCCCGAGCTGTTCGACTACGACTATCCGGCGATGCTCGGGACGGTCCAGAACCAGGACAGCTACGCCCAGGGCGTGGCCGCCCAGCGGCCGTTCTACTTCGACCACGTCGTCGAGCTCGCCGACCGGGCCCTGGAGGAGTACCACGAGCTGACCGGACGCCGATACGAGCGGGCCTCGGGCCACCGGCTCGAGGACGCCGAGTGGGTGATCGCCGGGCAGGGCTCGGTGGTGGCCAACGCCGAGGCGGTGGCCGACTGGCTGCGCGAGTCCAGGGGGCTGAAGGTGGGGGTGCTCAACCTCACGATGTTCCGCCCCTTCCCCGCCGACCGGGTCACCCGGCTGCTGGCGGGCAAGCGCGGGGTGACCGTGCTGGAGCGGCTCGACCAGCCGCTGGCGGTCGACCCGCCGCTGTTGCGGGAGATCCGAGCGGCGTTCTCCCAGGCGGTCGAGAACGGACGGGCGGGCGGGGAGGCGCCCTTCCCCGGGCTGCCCGCCCTCTCCCCCGACGCGGTCCCCGACCTCTACTCCGGCGGCTTCGGCTTCGGCAGCCGCGACCTTCAGCCGGGCGACCTCGTGGCCGCGGTCGACAACATGCTGGAGGTGGGCGAGCGGCGTCGCCGCTTCTACCTCGGCATCGACTTCGTCCGGAAGGGAACCCGGCTGCCGAAACTGCAGGTGTGGCAGGAGGCGCTGCTCGAGGAGTACCCCAAGCTCGACCGCCTCGCGCTCCCCTCGGCCGGCGATCTCGACATCCGGCCCGAGGGCTCGATCGCGATGCGGATCCACTCGGTCGGCGGATGGGGCGCGATCACCACCGGCAAGAACGTGGTGATGACCGCCTTCGAGCTGACCGGCTGCCACGTGAAGGCGAACCCCAAGTACGGCTCGGAGAAGAAGGGGCAGCCCACCACCTTCTACGCCACCCTGGCCCACGAGCCGATCAAGCTCAACTGCGAGCTGAAGCACGTCGACGTGGTGCTCTCGCCCGACCCCAACGTATTCCGCCACTCCGATCCGCTCGCCGGGCTCGCCGAGGGGGGGGTCTTCGTGATGCAGAGCGACCAGGAGCCCGGCGCCCTGTGGCGCTCGCTGCCCGCCTCGGCCCGGCGCGACGCGATCGAGCGCGACATCCGCGTCTTCGGCCTCGACGGCTTCCGGATCGCCACCGAGGAGGCGTCCGATCCCGGGCTCCGGTACCGGATGCAGGGGGCGGCCTTCATGGGCGCGTTCTTCGCGGTGAGCCCGCTCATGGAGCGGGAGGGACTCGACGAGGAGCGGATCTTCGAGGGGATCGAGGCCCAGCTCGAGCGGAAGTTCGGTAAGCTGGGCCCGCAGGTCGTCGCCGACAACCTCCGGGTGATCCGGCGCGGCTTCGAGGAGGTGCGGGCGGCGGAGCCGTCCGAGGGGGCCTTCGAGGAGACGCCGCCGGAGGTTCCGGGCGGGCGGATCCCGACCGTGATGGCGTCGCCGGACGCTCGCCCGGGGATCGCGGATCCCGGGCGATTCTTCGAGCAGGTGTGCGGCGCCTGCGCCATCGGCCAGGACCCGATCGCCGACCCCTTCAGCGCGATCAGCGCCATGCCGGCCGCTTCCTCGGCGGTCCGCGACATGACCGACATCCGCTTCGAGGTCCCCGACTTCGTGGCGTCGAAGTGCACCGGGTGCAGCCAGTGCTGGGTCCAGTGTCCCGACGCGGCGATCCCGGGCGTCGTCAACACCGTCGAGGAGATCTGGGAGACCGCTCTCGCAACGGCGGCGAACGGCCGCTCCCTCGACCGGCTGAAGCCGATCCTCCCGCACCTCGCCCGCGAGTCGCGAAAGGTGCTGAAGGCGGTGGAGTTCGAAACCTTCGGCGAGGTGGCCGCCACGGCGTACGCCAACGTGGTCGACAAGCTCGGGTGGGACGCCGAGCGGCGGAAGGCCCTCGACGAGGATTTCACCGCGGTCCACTCGCGGCTGGCCGACTTCCCGCTGGCGAAGACCGCCCCCTTCTTCGACGTCCCCGAGTCGAAGGAGAAGGGCACCGGCGGGCTCCTCTCGATCACCATCAACCCGGCCGCCTGCAAGGGGTGCAACATCTGCGTGGAGGTGTGCCCCGAAGACGCGCTCGTCACCGTCCGGCAGGACGAGGAGATCGTCGACACCCTCCGCCGGAACTGGGAGATGTGGGAGAACCTCCCCGACACCGACGACCGCTACGTCAATATCGCCAATCTGGACGAGGGGATCGGGGTGCTCTCGTCGCTGCTTCTCAGAAAGGAGCACTACCGCTCGATGGTGGGCGGCGACGGCGCGTGCATGGGGTGCGGCGAGAAGACCACCGTCCACCTCGTCACCTCCACCATCGAGGCGATGATGCAACCGCGGGTGGCGGCGTTCGTGGAGAGGCTCGAGGGGCTGATCGACACCCTCGACGAGAAGGCGCGCGAACTGCTCTCCAGCGACGCCGACCTCGGCCTCGCCGCCGTCGCCGGGGGCGAGAGCGTCGACGTCCCCCTCTCCGGGGAGAAGAAGGCCACGCTCGAGGGGCTGGTGGACGCGAAGAAGGAGCTCGAGGATCTGCGGTGGCGCTACGTCGAGGGGCCGAGCGGCAAGGGGCGGGCGAGCGTCGGGATCTCCAACTCGACCGGCTGCTCGTCGGTGTGGGGGAGCACCTACCCCTACAACCCGTACCCCTTCCCGTGGGTGAACCACCTGTTCCAGGACGCCCCGTCGGTGGGGATCGGGATCTTCGAGGGGCACATGCGGAAGATGGCCGACGGATTCGTCGCGGTGCGCCGCGCCGCGCTGCTGGCCGAAGACGCGTACGACCCCGGGACCCACGAGCCGTTCTTCGAGGCGTTCGACTGGCAGGAGTTCACCGACGAGGAGTTCGGCCTGTGCCCGCCGGTGCTGGTGATCGGCGGCGACGGGGCGATGCTCGACATCGGGTTCCAGAACCTCTCCCGGCTGATGGCCTCGGGGAAGCCGATCCGGGTGATGGTGCTCGACACCCAGGTGTACTCGAACACCGGCGGGCAGGCGTGCACGAGCGGGTACACCGGCCAGGTGGCCGACATGTCGGCCTGGGGCGCCGCCCAGCACGGCAAGGAGGAGGTGCGCAAGGAGCTCGGCCTGATCGCCATCGCCCACCGCGGCGTGTTCGTCCACCAATCCTCCCAGGCGTCGGCCTCGCACCTGATCGCCGGCGTCCTGAAGGGGCTCAACTCCCGCCGGCCGGCGATCTTCAACATCTACACCCCGTGCCCGGTCGAGCACGGCCTGGCCGACGAGTGGGCGCCCAACGCCGCCAAGCTGGCGCTCGAGAGCCGCGCCTTCCCGTTCCTCACCTACGACCCCGACGGCGGCGAGGCGATCCCCGACTGCCTAAGCCTGGAGGGCAACCCCGAGCTCGGCGAGCGGTGGCCCGCCTACGAGCTGGAGTACGTGGACGAGGAGGGCGAGCGGAAGCGGATGGAGCTGCCGCTCACGATCGCCGACTGGGCCGCCACCGAGGCGCGGTTCAAGAAGCACTACGGGACGATCCCCCGCGAGGAGTGGGACGACGAGGCCCAGACGGTGTTCCACGAGTACCTCGACCTCGAGCCCTCGGAGCGCGAGGGGAGGACCCCGTTCGTGTGGGTCCTCGACGCAGAGGAGCGGCTCGCGCGGCGGTCGGTCTCCAAGGAGATCGTCACCCTCGCCGAGGAGCGGCTCCGCTACTGGTCGCAGATCAAGCAGCTCGCCGGGATCGAGGTCCCCGAGGCGGTCCGCGACGCGGTCGCCTGGGAGATGGAGGACGCGTTCGACGCCCGGGTGGCGAAGCTGCGCGAGGAGTACGAGGAGAAGCTCGCCGAGCTGCGGGCCACCTACCCGAGGGTCGTGGCCCGGCGGCTCGCCGAGGGGCTGCTCCGCTCGGGCAACGGCGAGCGGACCGTCGCGGACCTGCTGGAGGCGGCCGAGCGGACCCCGAACCTCGAGCCGATCCGGCTCGACCCGCTCGAGCTGGCCGCGGTGGCGGCACCGGCGGCGGAGCCGGTCGCCCCCTCCGCGCCCGACGAGGCGGCCGAACCCGCCCCGGCGGAGGCGACCGCCACGGCGGTGGCCGAGCCCGAGGCGGAAGAGGAGGAGGACGAGGACGAAGCCCTGGCGCTCGAGCCCTACATCGAGACCGCCCGGTGCACCACCTGCAACGAGTGCACGAATCTGAACGGCAGGATGTTCGCCTACGACGAGAACAAGCAGGCGTACATCGCCGACCCCGACGCGGGCACCTTCGCCCAGCTCGTGATGGCTGCCGAGCGGTGTCCGGCGGACATCATCCATCCGGGCACCCCGCGGAACCCGCGGGAGAGGGACCTGGAGAAGTGGATCGAACGCGCCAAACCGTACCAGTGAGGAGCGCGCCGTGTTCTCGCTCGTCGACCTGCTGACGGGGAACGGCTTCGCCCACGGGGTCCACCCGCCCGACTCCAAGGAGCTCACCGAGGCGGTGCCGATCCGCCGGATGCCCTTCCCCGAGGAGGTCGTGCTCCCGGTCCGCCAGCACGCCGGCAAGCCGGCGGTGCCGATCGTGCGGCCGGGCGACCGGGTGGAGCGGGGCGACACCGTGGCCGAGGCGGACGGGTTCGTCTCCGCCCCCGTCCACGCGTCGGCCGCCGGGACGGTGAAGGAGATCGGGTGGTGGCCCCACCCGGACGGCTCCACCGACCGGGCGATCCGGATCGCGGTCGACCGGTGGTCGCCCCAGATCCCGCGCCCCCGGATCGTCCCCCGCTGGGAGGGGCTCGCCGCCGACGAGGTCGTCCGCGCGGTGCAGGCGGCCGGGGTGGTGGGCCTGGGCGGAGCCGCCTTCCCCACCCACGTGAAGCTCTCCCCCCCGGACGACGTCGACATCGAGCTGCTGATCGTCAACGGGGCCGAGTGCGAGCCGTACCTCACCACCGACCACCGCACCATGGTGGAGTACCCCGAGCGGGTCCACTTCGGCGTCCGCGTCATGATGAGGGCGCTCGGCGTGGAGCAGGCGGTGATCGGGGTCGAGAAGAACAAGCCCGACGCGATCGAGCGGCTCCGCGAGACCGCGCCGGGCGACCTCGACGTGGAGGTGGTCGGCCTGACGGTGAAGTACCCGCAGGGGGCCGAGAAGATGCTGATCAAGTCGGTCACCGGGCGGGAGGTGCCCTCCGGGAAGCTCCCGATGCACGTCGGGGTGGTGGTCCAGAACGCGGGCTCGATCGCCACGATCGCCGAGGTGTTCGAGAGCGGGCTCCCGCTGGTCGAGCGGATCGTCACGGTGACCGGCCCCGGGGTGCGGCGCCCCTCGAACCTGATCGTCCCGGTCGGCACCCGGCTGCGCGACGCCCTCGATTTCTGCGGCGGGCTCGCCGACGACGCCACCGAGATCCTCTTCGGGGGCCCGATGATGGGCGTCCCCCAGAGCGACCTCGACGTCCCGCTGGTGAAGGGGACGACGGGCGTGGTGGTGCTGACCGGGGCGGGGTCGGCGGAGCGGACCGCCTACCCGTGCATCCGGTGCGGCACGTGCCTCGAGGCGTGCCCGGTCTTCCTCAACCCGCAGCGGCTGGGCCGGCTCGCGCGCGCCGGGCGCTACGAGGAGATGGCCGAGAGCCACCTCGACGACTGCATGCTGTGCGGCTCGTGCTCCTACGTTTGCCCCTCCAACATCCCCCTCTCCCAGATGTTCGCGCTCGCGAAGGGCCAGCTCCGGAGGCTGCGGGCGAAAGCGGCATGAGCGAGGCGCGGTTCGAGCTCACCGCCTCGCCTCGGCTGAAAGCGCCGGACTCGACCGCCCGGATCATGTGGACGGTGAGCGCGACGCTGGCGCCGGCGACCCTGGCCGCGGCGTGGCTCTTCGGGGCCGGGGTCCTGCTCGTGGTCGCGGCGGCGATCCTCGGCGCGGCGGCGACCGAGCGGCTCTTCGAGGGGGCGGGCACGCTCTCCGATGGTTCGGCGGTGCTGACCGGGCTGCTGCTGGGGCTCACCCTGCCGCCGGGCTTCCCCCTCTGGATGTCGGCTCTCGGCGGCGCGGCCGCGATCGGGTTCGGCAAGGCGATCTTCGGGGGGCTGGGGCAGAACGTGTTCAACCCCGCGCTGCTCGGGCGGGCGTTCCTGCAGGCCGCCTTCCCCACCGCCATCACCACCTGGGCCCCGGTCGGTCCCGGGGGCGACGCGGTCCGGGGGGATCTGTTCGCCTTCCCGTTCACGACCCCCGAGGCGGCCGACGCGGTCACCGGGGCCACCCCGCTGGGGTTGATGAAGTTCGAGGGGGTGGCCACCGACGCCGTTCCGCTGCTCCTCGGGAACACCACCGGCTCCCTGGGCGAGACCTCCGCGGTCCTGATCCTCGCCGGCGGGGCGTATCTGGCGGTGAAGCGGTACCTCGACTGGCGGATCCCCGCGGCGATCTTCCTCACCGTGGCGCTCGTCTCGGGGGCCCTCCACGCGATCGATCCCGGCTCCCCGGGTCCCCTGTTCTCGCTCCTCTCCGGCGGGCTCGTGCTCGGCGCGGTCTACATGGCGACCGATCCGGTCACCTCGCCGGTGACGAAGCCGGGGGCGTGGATCTTCGGGATCGGGATCGGCCTGCTCGTCGTCCTGATCCGGGTGTGGGGCGGGCTTCCCGAAGGGGTCATGTACGCGATCCTCTTCATGAACGCCCTGGTGCCCTTCATCGGACGCGCCACCCAGCCCCGCGTTTTCGGGACGGCGGGCGAGGAGGGCGCGGCGTGACCGAGCCGGTGAGCCCCGCCCGCGAGGACGTCGCCGCATGGCGGCTCGTCACCACGCTGGCCGTGGCGGGAGCGATCGCCGGGCTCGCGATCGTGCTGGTGTACCAGTGGGCCGAGCCCCGGATCGCCGCCCATCGCGCCGAGGTGCTGCGGGAGGCGATCCGCGAGGTGCTCCACGAGCCGGCCCGGTTCGACACCCTGTACGTCCGCGAGGGCGGGCTCGCGGGGGAGCCTCCGGCGGGCGCGAAGGCGGAGGAGGCGGAGCGGGTGTACGTGGGATACGACGAGGTGGGAAACCGGGTCGGCTTCGCGATCCCCGCGGCCGAGCCCGGCTTCCAGGACCTGATCCACCTCCTGTTCGGGTATCGTCCCGCCGGGGACGAGGTGATCGGCATGCGGGTCCTGGAGCACAAGGAGACGCCGGGCCTCGGCGACAAGATCGTGAAGGACTCCGCCTTCGTGGCCGACTTCGAGGGGGTGGAGACGCCGCTCGTCGCGGTGAAGCCCGGCGCCGGCGAGGGCGATCCCCGGGAGGTGGATCTCATCACGGGGGCCACGATCTCCTCCCGCACCGTGGTGGAGGCGATCAACGAGCGCCTCGAGGAGATCGGGCCGCTGCTCGAGGCGTACGCGGAGGAGGGCGGACCGTGAGCGACGAGGGCGGAGCAGGCGCGGTGCCCCGGGTCGAGACGACCCCGGGGGAGGACCTGCTGCGGGGGGTGTGGCGGGAGAACCCGGTGCTGATCCAGCTGCTGGGCCTGTGCCCGGCCCTGGCGGTGACGAACACGGTGGCGAACGCGATCGCGATGGCGGCCGCCACCTTCTTCGTGCTTTTCGGCTCGAGCGTCCTGGTGGCGGGCCTGAAGCGGTGGATCCCCTACCAGGTGCGGATCTCCACCTACATCCTGATCATCGCCACCTTCGTGACGATCGCCGACCTGGTGCTGGCCGCGGTGGTGCCCGGGATCCACGAGGCGCTGGGGGCGTTCATCGCCCTGATCGTGGTGAACTGCATGATCCTCGGCCGGCAGGAGGCGTTCGCCTCCAAGCGGCCCGTGGGGCGGGCGGCGCTCGACGCGGTCGGCACCGGCGTCGGCTTCGCGATCGCGCTGCTGGCGATGGGCGGGGTCCGGGAGGTGCTCGGCAACGGGACGTTTCTCGGGGTCCCCCTCTTCGGGCCCGACTACGAGCCGTGGCTCGTGATGGTGCTGCCGCCCGGCGGCTTCTTCACCCTCGGGTTCCTGCTCCTCGGGCTCGGCTGGTGGAAGGGCCGGGAGGAGGAGAGGCCCGCCGTCCGGCGGTGGCCCCACGGGGTGGAGAGCGGGAGCGGGACGGGCAGGAGGGCCGGGTGATGCAGGAGCTCGTGTGGATCTTCGTCTCGGCGATGCTGGTGAACAACTTCACCCTGGTGCTGTTCCTGGGGCTGTGCCCCTTCATGGGCGTGTCGGCCCGGGTGGCCACCGCGCTGAGGATGGGGGCGGCGAACGTGTTCGTCCTCACGATCACCTCGCTCACCGCGTCGTTCCTGAACCGGTTCGTGCTCGCCGAGGCGCCGTACCTGCGGCTCATCTCGTTCATCGTTGTGATCGCCTCGCTCGTCCAGATCGTGGAGATGACGATCAAGAAGGTGAGTCCGGCCCTGTTCCGCGAGCTCGGGATCTTCCTCCCGTTGATCACCACGAACTGCGCGATCCTCGGGCTGGCGATCTTCCAGACGAACCGCGGCTACGGGTTCGTCGACGGGCTCTTCTTCGCGCTGGGGGCCGGCGCCGGGCTCACCCTGGCGCTGGTGCTGATGGCGTCGATCCGGGAGCAGTCGGAGCTGGCCGACGTCCCCGCGATCGCCCGCGGGATGGGGCTGGTGCTGATCGTCGCCGGCAGCCTCTCGCTGGCCTTCATGGGCTTCGCCGGGCTGTTCAGCTCGTGAGCGCGCTCGCGGCCGTCCTCGCGTTCGCCGGCCTGTTCGCGCTCTTCGGCGCGCTCGCGGTCCACGGGGCCCGGATGCGCGCGTGTCACCGTTGCGACGAGGAGCCGGCGGAGTGCGGCGCCTGCCCCTTCGCCGACGATCCCGGTATTCACGAGGAGGTGGAGTTCGAATGACGAAATCCGAGAGATCCGGCCGGCTCCGTCCCAGCCGGCGACAGTTCCTCGCGCTCGGCGCCGGCGCCCTCGCGGTGGCCGCGCTCCCGGGCGCGCTGCGCCCCGGGCGACGGCTGGTCCGTCGCCAGGTTCCGGTGATGGGGACGATCGCCGAGGTCGACGTGGTGGCGCGCGACGCCCGCTGGGCCCACGCCGCGATCGACGCCGCCGTCGCCGAGCTGAGGCGGGTCGACGCCACGATGAGCCGCTTCCGGGCCGGCTCCGACGTGGGCCGGGTCAACGCGGCTCCCGCCGGAGAGGCGGTGCCGGTGGGCGAGGAGACCGCGCGGGTGGTCCGGATCGCCCTGGAGTGGGCGGAGGCGAGCCTCGGGGACTTCGACCCCGGCCTGGCGAAGGCGTCCGCGTTGTGGGACGTCACGCGGCGCGCCGAGCCGCCCTCCGCCGGGGAGATCCGGCGGTACGCCGGCCGCGGCCTGTGGCGCTGGCTCGACGTGGGGCGCCTCGGCGGCGACGCCGTGGTGGTGCGCCGGGATGACGACGTCGCGATCGACCTGGGCGGCATCGCCAAGGGATGGGGCGTGGACCGGGCCGCGACCGCGCTCCGCGACTGGGGGGTCGCCGACGGGCTGGTCAACGTGGGCGGTGACCTGTACGCTCTCGGCACAGCCGAGGACGACGAGCCCTGGGAGATCGGGATCCGCGCTCCGGACCGTCCCGGGGGCCTGGCCGCCACGTTCCGGGTGAGCGACCGGGCGGTGGCCACCTCCGGAAACTACGAGCGGTACTTCGAGCACGGAGGCCGCCGGTACCACCATCTGATCGATCCCGACACCGGCGCGCCGTGGGCGGGTCCGAGCCGGGGCGTCACCGTCCTCGCCGCCGACTGCCTGCGCGCCGACGCCGCGGGCACCGCGGCGTTCGGCCGACCCCCGGCCGGGGGACGCCGGCTGGTGGAGTCGATGGTCCCGGGCGCCGAGGTGATCCATGCCTGAGGAGACGAGGAGGAGATCGATGCCGACGTTGCGCGACATCATGACCGAAGACGTCGTCACGGTCACCCCGGACACCTCGCTGCGCGCGGCGGTCGAGATCTTCCAGGCCGAGTCGGTGAGCGGCCTGCCGGTGGTGTCCGGCGACGCCGTCGTCGGGGTCGTCTCGGTCACCGACCTGATCGCTTTCGAGGCGGAGACCCCCTCGGTCCCCACCCGGCAGCCGAACCAGCTCGAGTGGGGCGGGATCGAGGAGGAGCCCGAGACGTGGGAGGAGGGCGAGGCCCCGCCCGCCGCCTTCTACACCGACTTCTGGGCCGACGCCGGGGCCGACGTGGTGGAGCGGATCGAGGGGGTCGACGGCCCCGAGTGGGACCAGCTGGGCGAGCACGTCGTGGGCGAGGTGATGACAATCTCCCTGTGCGCGCTCCCCCCGGAGACGCCGGTCCGGGAGGCGGCCGCGACCATGCTCGACGCCGCCATCCACCGCGTCCTCGTGATGGAGGACTCCCGCCTTCTCGGGATCGTCTCCACCCTGGACATCGTCCGGGCGGTCTCCGAGGGCCGGATCTAGCCGGGCACCCGCCCCCGTGCCCGACGTCCTCGTCGTCTTCCTGTACGCGCTCGCCACCGCGGTGGCGACGGGTCTCGGTGCGATCCCCTTCCTCTTCGTCCGGCGCATGTCGCGCCGCTGGCTGGGGATCTCCACCGCGATCGCCGCCGGCCTGATGGGGGCCGCCAGCTCGGGGCTGATCCACGAGGGGTTCGACTACGGGGTCCCCCGGGTGATCTCCGGGATCCTGCTCGGCCTCGGGTTCATCGTCCTCGGCGAGCGGTGGCTCTCCCACCGCCACGAGCCGGAGATCGGCCGGCTGCGGGGCGCCGACGCGATGCAGGCGCTCATGATCGTGGGGGTGATGACGGTCCACTCGATGAGCGAGGGGATCGGGGTGGGCGTCTCCTTCGGAGGCGGGCTCGGGCTCGGCCTCTTCATCACCGTCGCGATCGCGGTCCACAACATCCCCGAGGGGCTCGCGATCAGCCTCGTCCTGGTGCCCCGGGGCGAGCCGGTGTGGAAGGCGGCCGGGTGGAGCGTCTTCTCGAGCCTCCCCCAGCCGCTGCTCGCCGTCCCCGCCTTCCTGTTCGTGGAGACCTTCCGCCCCGTCCTTCCGGTGGGCCTCGGCTTCGCCGCCGGGGCGATGCTGTGGATGGTGTTCGCGAGGCTGATCCCCGAGGCGCTGCAGGACGCCTCGAAGACGGCGGTGGGGGTCTCGGTGGTCCTGGCGGTGACCGCCATGCTCGCCTTCCAGGTGGTGATCCGGGGCTGACCCCGGCCGTGTCCGCCGATTCCTCACCCGACGGGTGAGTTGCGGGGAGATTCCCTACAAACGAGAGAAAAATCCCCGACACGGGCATCCGGACGCCGCCCGACAGACGCCACCGCCGCTCCTTCCTATCATCGTGTCGAAACTCGATCTCAAGGAATTCTTCATGAGGAAATCATGTTTCGTCGCCGCTCTCGCGACTGCCTGTTCGACGTCCGGATAGCGAATCCTCGAGAACCCCACTTCCTGCGGAGGAGACGAATGAGAACGATGATGCAACCGCTTCGATCTGCCGCGTTCGGCGCCCTCGGCGTCGCGATCGTGGCCCTCGTCGCGTGCGGCGAGGGCAACGGCGTGAACGGCGGGAACGGCGCCGACGTCGGCGAGATCGCCCAGCAGCGCGGGCTGAGCGAGTCCGACGTGGTGGCCGCGGCCAAGACCTACGTGCCGACCGGCAAGATGGACGAGTACACGATGTTCGCCTCGGGCGGGCACTCGGGCCAGGTGCTGGTGATCGGAGTGCCGTCGATGCGGCTGCTCAAGCTGATCGGCGTCTTCACCCCCGAGCCGTGGCAGGGGTACCGCTACGGCGCCGAGGAGCACGAGGAGCTGTTCCAGCAGGCGCGGATGGCGGACCACGACATCACGTGGGGCGACACCCACCACCCGGCGCTCTCCGAGACCGACGGCGAGTACGACGGCGAGTGGCTCTTCATCAACGACAAGGCGAACCCCCGTGTCGCGGTGATCGACCTGCGGGACTTCGAGACGAAGCAGATCGTCCCGAACCCGCTGATGGCGTCGAACCACGGCGGAACCATGGTGACGCCGAACACCGAGTACGTGATCGAGCCGAGCCAGTACGCCGGACCGCTCGACGGCACCCACGCGAGCCTGGACGAGTACGAGGAGAAGTACCGGGGTGTGGTGACGTTCCACAAGTTCGACCGCGAGGCGGGCCGGATCGACGTGGAGCGCTCCTTCTCGATCGAGCTCCCCCCCTACTGGCAGGACCTCTCCGACGCCGGCAAGGGCCCCTCCCACGGCTGGGCGTTCATCAACACGTTCAACACCGAGATGGCGACCGGCGGCGTGCTGAAGGGGAATCCGCCGATCGAGGCCGGCGCCTCGAAGAACGACATGGACTACATGACGGTGATCAACTGGGAGAAGGCCGCCCGGGTCGCCGAGGCCGGCAACACCACCACCATCCAGGGGAAGCCGGTGATCACGCTCCAGACCGCGATCGACGAGGGGCTGATCTACTTCGTCCCGGAGCCGAAGAGCCCCCACGGGGTCGACGTGACGCCCGACGGAACCCGGCTCGTGGTGAGCGGCAAGCTCGATCCCCACGTCACGGTCTACTCGTGGGAGAAGATGCAGAACGCGATCGAGAACGAGAACTTCAGCGGCACCGATCAGTACGGAGTGCCGATCCTCGACTTCGACTCCGTGATCGACGGCCAGCTCGAGGTGGGGCTGGGGCCCCTGCACACCCAGTTCGGCGCCGACGGTGACGCTTTCACGAGCCTGTTCCTGGAGTCGGCGGTCGCCCGGTGGGACTACGAGACGCTGGAGTTGAAGGAGAAGCTCCCCGTCCACTACAACGTCGGCCACCTCGCGGCGTCGGAGGGCGACACCAAGAGCCCCGACGGCAACTACCTCGTGTCGCTCAACAAGTGGTCGATCGACCGGTTCCAGCCGGTGGGCCCGCTCCACCCGCAGAACTTCCAGCTGATCGACATCGGCACGCCGCAGATGCAGCTGCTCTACGACTCCCCGATCGGGATCGGAGAGCCCCACTACGCGCAGATCATCAAGTCGGACAAGCTGAACCCGTGGCTCACCTACCCGGAGATCGGCTTCGACCCGATGACGATGGCCGCGCGGGAGGGCGAGGTCGCACGGACCGGCCAGGAGCGGATCGAGCGCCGTGACGGCGAGGTCCACGTCTACATGACCGCGATCCGGAGCCACTTCACCCCCGAGCACATCGAGGTGAACCAGGGCGACGACGTGGTGCTCCACATCACCAGCATCGAGCAGGCGCGCGACGCCACCCACGGTTTCGCGATCGACAAGTACAACATCAACGTGAGCCTGGAGCCGGGAGAGTCGCAGACGATCCGGTTCACGGCCGACCGGGCGGGTGTGTTCCCGTTCTACTGCACCGAGTTCTGCTCCGCCCTCCACCTGGAGATGGCGGGATACCTGCTCGTCCGGCCGTAACCGGAGCGAGCCGCACGAACGGGAGCGGGCGGTGGCCGGGAGGCGCGCCGCCCGCATCCTTTGGAAGGGAGTAGAATCATGCTCTTGATCGATCTCGTCGACCGCTCCCCCGTCACCGTCGTCCCCGAGGCCACGGTGCGCGAGGCGGCCCGCCGGATGCGGGAGCGGCAGGTGGGGTCCGTGATCGTCCTCGACGAGGGGTCGGTCGTGGGGATCCTCACCGACCGCGACGTCGTGATGGCGATCGCGGAGGACCGCTTCGGCGGCCCCGACCAGCGGGTGGCGGATCTGATGACGCCCGAGCCCACCTGCCTCGGAAGCGACCAGGACGTCGAGCGGGGCCTCGCCGCGATGCGGGGCCGGGGCGTTCGCAGGCTCCCGGTCCTCAACGACGACGGCGAGCTCGTGGGGGTCGTCTCCCTCGACGACGTCCTGATGCACATGGGCCGATCGCTCGGCGCCGCGGCCGATCTCGTGCGCGAGGAGGTCGCCGCAGGTGGCGAGCGCTCCTGGCCCGACGGCAGGGCGGAGAGAGGGGCGACGTGAAGGATCTCGGACTCACCCGTTTCTTCCAGAGCGAGATCTCGACCGGGAGCCGGCTGCTGCTGGTGCTCGTCTCGCTCGCGATCCTGCCGGCCATCTTCCTGCCGGTGTGGACGATCGAGCTCGAGGCGCCCCAGTACCCCGAGGGGCTCCAGATGCAGATCTACGCCGACGAGCTGGCGGGCGACATCGAGGAGATCAACATCCTGAACCACTACATCGGGATGCACGAGATTCACGAGGACGAGTTCCGGGAGTTCATCTTCATCCCGTTCTTCATCCTCCGGTTCTTCGGCTTCGCGGTCCTCGCCGCGCTCGTCGCCCGGATGCCGATCGCCGCGATCGGGTATCTGGACTACGCGATCTTCGGGGCGGTGATGCTGTACGACTTCCAGACGTGGCTCACCGACTACGGCACCGATCTCGACCCGGACGCTCCCCTGTCGATCGAGCCGTTCGAGCCCTCGATCATCGGCACCACGGAGATCCAGAACTTCGCGGTCCACGCCGAGCCGGGCCTGGGCGGGATCCTGATGCTCGCCGCGGGCGCGCTCGGCCCGGTGATCCTCGGTTACGAGGTGTGGCGCCAGCGGAGAGAGGGCCTCTCCTCTTGAGGCGCGCGCGTCGCATCCTGACGGTCGCCGCGGCGCTCGCCGCCGCGGCGCCCGCTTCCGCGCAGACGACGTGGCGGGTGGGCCCCGACGCCCCGATCGCCTCGATCGGGGAGGCGCTCGAGCGCGCCGCCCCGGGGGACACCGTCCGGGTGGGCCCGGGGGTGTACCGGGAGCGTCTCGTTGTCGAGAGGCCGGTCGTGCTGCTGGGCGAGGGGGAGCCGGTCGTCGACGCCGGGGGGGAGGGTCACGTGATCGAGGCGTTCGCCCCGATCGAGCTCCGCGGCTTCCTGTTGCGGGCCTCCGGGACGAGCGTCGACGAGGAGCACGCCGGCGTCATGGTCCGCGAGGCCCGGGCCACGGTGGTGGACAACCGGATCGAGGACGTGCTGTACGGGGTGTACCTGAAGAACGCGCCCGGCTCCCTCGTCGCCCGGAACGCGATCCGCGGAAAGCGGTTCGCGCCGCCCCGTCGGGGCGACGGGATCCGGCTGTGGTACTCGAACGGGACGACGATCGAGGCCAACCGGGTCGACCGGGTCCGCGACGTCGTGGTGTACTTCTCCGACAGCCTCGTCGCGCGGGGCAACCGGATCACCGACAGCCGCTACGGTCTCCACTACATGTACAGCGACCACAGCCGGCTCGAGGGGAACCGGATGAGCGGAAACCACGTCGGCGCCTTCCTCATGTACTCGACCGACATCGAGCTGGTCGACAACGTCTTCCACGACGCCGAGGGGGCGAGCGGGATGGGTCTCGGCCTGAAGGACGCCGACCGGATCGTGGCCGAGGGGAACCTGTTCGTGGAGAACGCGGTCGGGATCCACCTCGACAACGCCCCGCGGAGCGTCGGCGCGACCAACCGCTTCGAGAACAACGCCGTGGTCCGAAACGGCTCCGGCGTTCGGCTGCTCCCGTCGGTGGCCGGCAACGACTTCGGAGGCAACGACTTCCTCGGCAACGAGTGGCCGGTCGAGGTGGCCGGGGGCGCGCGGCCGGGGGTGGAGGAGCAGAACGACTGGAGGGGCAATCACTGGGACGGCTACGCGGGCTTCGATCGGGACGGCGACGGCGTCGGCGACACCCCCTGGGTGTACGCCCGGCTCTCCGACGCGCTGCTCACGAAGCACCCGCCGCTCCGGCTGTTCGCCGGGAGCCCGGCGCTGGAGCTGCTCGAGCTGGCGGCGCGCTTCCTCCCGCTTCTCCGCCCCGAGCCGGTGGCGGTCGACCCGGCCCCCCGGCTGGACACCGTCGCCGTCGACCGGTGGCGGGGCGAGCGGGTGGGCGAAGAGCTCCCGGGGCCGGTCTCGCGCGCCGGATGGGCCGGAGCGTGGGCGGCGCTCGCCCTGGGCGCGATCGTCCTGCTGCGCCGCGGGGGGCGGACGCGATGATCCGGGCGGCCGACCTCCACAAGCGCTACGGCGACCTCGTGGTCCTCGACGGGCTCGACTTCGAGATCGCGCGCGGCGAGCGGGTGGCCTTCCTCGGCGCCAACGGGGCCGGCAAGACCACCCTGTTCCGGTGCCTCCTCGGGCTCACCGACTTCGACGGGGCGCTCGCGGTGGACGGCCACGCGGCCGGCCCGGCCGGCGAGGAGGTGCGCCGGCGGGTGGGGTACGTGCCCCAGCTCCCGCCGGTCTACGACCTCTCGCTCGACGGGTTCGTGGACCTCTTCGCGGGCCTGCGGGGAGTGTCGCGGGAAGCCGCCGCCGAGCGCCTCGCCGACCTCGGCCTCTCGCTCGAGGAGACGGGCGGCAAGGAGATGGGGGAGCTCTCGGGCGGGATGCTCCAGAAGGCGTACCTCGCCATGGCGCTCGCCGCCGAAACCCCGGCGCTGCTCCTCGACGAGCCCACCGCGAGCCTCGATCCGGCCTCGCGCCGGGAGTTCGTCCGGCTGCTACAGGAGGTCGACGGCGACGCCACGATGCTGCTCGCGAGCCACCGGCTGGAGGAGATCGAGCCGCTGGCCGACCGCCTCGTGGTGCTCCACCGCGGCCGGATCGCCTTCGACGGGGCGCTCGAGGAGCTGTGGGCCACGGCCGGGATGACGGCGGGTCTCTGGATCGCGGCGCCGCCGGCGGAGCGGGAGGCCCTCGCCCGCGAGCTGCGCCGCAATCCCGCCGTCCGGGCGGTTCATCCCAACGGCACCGGGGTCCGGATCGACGCCGACGAGGCCGACCACCTCGACGTGCTGGAGCGGCTCCGCCGCTCCGACGTCCCGGTGGTCGAGTTCCGCACCCGTCCCCCGGCGCTCGAGGAGGTCCTGGCGAAGCTCGTCGGCGAGGACGGGGAGGGGCCTCGATGACGATCGACCGCCCGCTGGTGCGCCGCGAGCTCCGCGACGCCGTCCGCCGGTACTGGTTCCTCGTCAACGCGGGCGCGTTCGCGGTCGCGGGGCTGCTGTTCGTCCTGTTCGGGGACACCGGCTCGATGCTGGTGGGCTCGCGCGGCTACGCCCGCGCGCTGGCGGGCCTCATGCAGCTCGCGCTCGTCTTCGTCCCCCTGATGGCGCTCGTCCCGTCGGTCGTGGCGATCGCGGGCGAGCGGGAGGCGGGCACCCTCGACTACCTGCTCGCGCAGCCGCTCACCCGGACCCGCGTCTTCGTCGACAAGTGGACGGGGGTCGGGACGGCGGTCGTCCTCTCCGTGCTGGTCGGGCTGGGCTTCACCGCGGTGGCGGCCGCCCTGAAGGGGGTGCCGGGCGGGCGGATCGCGGCGCTGATGGGCCTCACCGTGCTGCTCGCGCTGGCGTTCGTCTCGCTCGGGATGTGGCTCTCCGCGCTCACCACCTCGAGGACGAAGGCCACGAGCCTGGGCCTCACCGTGTGGCTGCTGCTGGTCGGGCTCGGCAGCCTCGGCGTCATGAGCGCCTTCGTGCAGTGGGGCGTCCCGGCCGGGGCGCTCGAGGCGTGGGCCCTCGTCAACCCGATCGAGGCGTACCGCCTGGCGGCGATCGCGATCCTCGACCCCGAGGCGGGGGTCCTGGGAGCGGTGGGCCAGGCCCTGCTCGAGGCCCTCGGCGTGGCGGGCCTGGTGGCGGCCTCGGTCGCGTCGCTGGCGGCGTGGTCGGGCGCCGCGTTCCTGCTGGGTCGCCGGGCGTTCTCCCGGCCCGACCGCCGGGGGCCGGGGCGCACGCCCGCGCGATCGACCACCTGAGGTGGCCCTCCGGGACGCCCTCCGGGCGTGGGCGGAGCGGGCCCTCCGGCTCCGCCTCTTCTACAAGATCCTCGTCGCGAACGGGGTCGTGGTGGCGCTGGGGGTGGTGGCCGGGGCCCTGCTCCACCCGGAGATGGCGTGGATCGAGCCGGAGGCCTCGCTGGTCGGCGTGATCGTCCCGCTCGGAATCGCCGCGGTGGCGGCGAGCGTGCTCGTGAACGGCTTCATCCTTCGCTTCGCGCTCGAGCCCGTCCGCCGGCTCGAGGAGACCGCCGAGCGCGTGCGTCGGGGAAACCTGAGCGCGCGCGTCCCCCCCTCCCGGTTCGCGGATCCGGACCTGGAGCGGATCGCCGACGCCTTCAACGACGTGCTGGACAGCGTGGAGGCGTACCGGCGACGGCTCCGCGACGGCGCCGCGCGCTCGGTTCGCGCGGAGGAGGAGGAGCGGCGCCGGGTGGCGAGCGAGCTCCACGACGACACCGCCCAGCGGCTCGCCTCGCTGCTGGTGCAGATGCGGATGGTCGAGGACCGAAACGATACCGAGCGCGCCCGGACGCTCCTCTCCGAGGCGCGCGACGAGGTGGCCGGCGCGCTGGAGGTGGTCCGCCGCTACGCCCTGGGCCGGCGCCCGCTCGCGCTCGACGACCTCGGCCTCTCCTCCGCGATCGAGTCGTACGCCCGGGACGTGTTCCGGGGAACCGACGTGAAGGTGGAGATGGAGGCCGACGAGAGGCGCCCCTCCCTCTCCCCGGACGTCGAGCTCGCCCTGTTCCGGATCGTCCAGGAGGCCCTCGACAACGTCGCCCGCCACGCCGGCGCCGGTGTCGTGGGGATCCGGGTCCGTCGCGACGACGGCCGGGCGAGGGTGACGGTGGAGGACGACGGCCGCGGCTTCCCGCTCGAGGAGACCCGGGAGCGGGAGTGCCTCGGCCTCTTCGAGATGGAGGAGCGGGCGGTCGCGGTCGGAGCGAACGTGGAGATCGCCAGCGCTCCCGGCGAGGGAACCCGGGTCGAGATCGTCGCCCCGGTCGAGACCTCCGAAGATTGATTCTGGCGCGGCGGCTCGCCGTCGCGCATCCTATCCGCATGATCCGACGAGCCCCCGGCGGGTCGGCGGTCCTGGCGGCCGCGCTCCTCGCGGCCGCCTGCGCAACCGCTCCCCCGCGGCCGGAGACCCTCGCCGCGACCCTCTGGGTCCAGTCCGCGGCCGAGTACGAGGCGGCGGCCGAGCAGATCTACCGCGCGGCGACCGCGGCGCTGGACCGCGCCGCGGCCGACTCCACCTGGACGGCGGCGCTCGAGCAGTCCGGGGACCGGGTCGCCCTCCCGCCCGCGGTGATCGTGGACGTGGACGAGACGGTCCTCGACAACACCCCCTACGAGGCGTGGACGATCGCCGAAGGGGAGGAGTTCGAGCCCGAGACGTGGGGCGCGTGGGTCCGCGCCGCGGAGGCGGAGCCGGTCCCGGGCGCGCTCGGCTTCCTCCGGGAGGCGGTCCGGAGGGGGATCACCGTCTTTTACGTCACGAACCGCGACCACGCCCTGGAGGAGGCGACCCGGAGGAACCTCGCCCTCCACGGCTTCCCCCTGGAGGAGGGACGGGACGTCCTGCTCACCAGGGGGGAGCGGCAGGGGTGGACCGGCGACAAGACGAGCCGCCGCGCGGCGGTGGCCGACTCCTTCCGCGTGCTGCTGCTCGTCGGCGACAACCTCGGCGACTTCGTCTCCGCCGACCTCCCGGCCGCCGAGCGGGACGCGCTGGTCCGCCGCCACCGGGACCGGTGGGGCGAGAAGTGGTTCCTCCTCCCCAACCCGATCTACGGCTCGTGGGAGGAGGCGGCCGAGCTGGAGGCGTGGAGCGGCCCGAGATAAACGACGAGATCGCGGCGCGGCTCGAGGAGGTCGCCCGCATCTACGAGGAGCAGGGGGCGAACCGCTTCCGGATCCGGGCCTGGCGCCGGGCCGCCGCGACCCTCCGCGCGGAGACGCGCTCGATCGCCGGCGTGTACGCCGAGGGAGGCCTCGAGGCGCTCCAGGAGCTCCCCGGCGTCGGGGAGACGATCGGGCGCGCGATCGCCACCCTCCTCGAGTACGGCCGCCTCCCGATGCTGGAGCGGCTGCGGGGCGAGAGCGACCCGGTCTCCCTGCTCCTCACCGTCCCGGGGATCGGGGAGACGTTCGCCCGCCGGCTCCACCGCGATCTCGGGATCGAGACGCTGGAGGAGCTCGAGGTGGCCGCCCACGACGGCCGGCTGGAGACGGTGGCCGGCATCGGCGGAAAGCGGCTCGAGGGGATCCGGGACTCCCTGGCGCAGCGTCTGGGCCGGATTCGACGCAGCCCGGGACCGCCCCCCGCCGCCCCCGAGCCTCCGCCGGTCGACGAGGTCCTCGACGTCGACCGGGAGTACCGCGAGCGTGCCGGGGCCGGCGAGCTGGAGCGGATCGCGCCGAAGCGGTTCAACCCCGAGGACGAGGCGTGGCTGCCGATCCTCCACACCCGGCGGGGCGACCGCCACTACAC
>JAWVZN010000009.1:0-51529 GCA_033722155.1 Gemmatimonadota bacterium
ACCCCGATCAGGGCGAGCGGGACCGCGGCCAGGACGACCAGCGGGGCCCGGAGCGACTCGAAGAGGGCCGCGGTGACCAGGAACACGAGCGCCACGGCGAGGGCCACGACGAGCGCCAGCCGGCGTCTCTCGCCCTCCTCGTACTCCCACCAGGAGGTCTCCGCCTCGATCGTGTAGCCGGGCGGGAGGTCGATGGTGGCCACGACGGCGTCCCGCACCCGGTCGCCGAGCCTCCTCGGCCCCCGGAACTCCCACGCCACGATCCGCTGATACTGCTGGTCCTCGCGGACGATCCGGCCGAGGGTCTCCCGCGAGCGGATCCCGGCCACGTCGCCGACCCGCACCGGGCGCCCGTCGCGGGTGGGGACGACGAGGTTCCTCAGATCCTCCAGGTCCGCCGTCTCCCCGCCGGCCAGCTTGACGGAGAGGTCCACCTCCTCGCCGGAGAGCCACACCACGTCGCGGGCGATCCTTCCGCGGGCGGCCGCGGCGGCCCGGGAGAGAAGATCCTCGACCGTCATCCCGTGGCCGGCCAGCGCGGCCCGGTCGGGCGCCAGGACGAACTCGAGCTCCCGGTCGCGCTCGAACCAGAACCCGCTCGCGTTCGGGTCGACGTCGCGGATCCGGGCGAAGCCCCGCAGCCGGCGGGCCAGATCGTGCGCGATCCCCTCGAGCTCCCGGTAACCGTACCCCATCAGCTTCACCGAATAGGAGGGGATCGCCCCGCCGCCGCCGTAGAACGACGGCCCGTAGCCGTACACCCGCACCTCGGCCCCGCCGTAGCGGTGGCCGTGGGCGACGAGCCGCTCCTTGACCGCCACCGGGACGAAGGTCCGCTCCAGGGAGTCGGGGAAGGTGACCCGGATCGCGGCGTGCTCGCGCCCCACGTCGGTCACGTATCGCTCCACCTCGTCGATCGTCGCCAGCTCCCGCTCGAGGCGGCGAGCGATCTCGTCGGTGCGGACGAGCTCGGCTCCCCGCGGCATCGACACCCGGACCGAGAGGAACGTCGACTCGCCGAAGCCGCCCCAGGTGGCGCCCCGGGGCACCCGGTCCCAGAAGATCCAGGTGGCGCCGGCGAGCGTCAGGAAGGCGAGGGCGGCGGTCGCCCCGGGGCGGGCCAGGCTCCACCCGAGGATCCGCCGGTAGGCCCTCCGCGGCAGCGGCTCGCGGGGACCCGGCGGTCCCGCCGGGTCCCCGAGGCTCTCGAGACGGGCGGCCACGGCCGGCACCGCCGTGAAGGACACGAGGAGGCTGGCGAGCATCACCACCGCCACGGTGACGGCGAAGGGGACGTAGTAGGCCCGCAGCTCCCCCTGGAACCACAGGAAGGGGGGGAAGACCACGAGCGTCGTGACCGTCGCGGCCAGGATCGGGAGCGCCACCCGGCGGGCGCCGCCCCCGGCTGCCTCGGGGCCGGTCTCTCCGGCCGCCCGGCGGCTCTCGATCGACTCGAGCACGACGATCGCGTTGTCGACGACCAGGCCGAAGCCCATCGCCACCCCGGCCAGGGTGAGGAGGTTCCACGACACCCCGATCGCCCCGAGGAGCACGGCGGCGACCAGGACGCTGGTGACGATCGTCCCGAACGCCAGCAGGGCGGGTCGGAGCCGGCGGAAGGCGAGGAGCAGCACGCCCAGGACGACCGCCGCCGCCACGGCCGCGCGGGCGCCCAGGTCGGTGAGCTCGGAGCGGATCTTTTCGCTGCCGTCGTGGTCCTCGATCAGGCGGTGTCCGGAGGGAAGCGAGCCCCTCAGCTCGGCGAGCGCGGCGGCGACCCGGTCCACGACGCGGATCGCGTTGGAGCCCGCCTCGCGGTGGAGATACAGCGAGACTGCGGGGAGGCCGTCCACCCGGTACAGCCGGACGGGCTCGGCGCGGGTCACCCGCACCCGCCCCACGTCTTCCAGGCGGACCGTCGGGGAGAGCGCCCCCGTGATCGAATCGACCCGGGCCGGGCGGAGCACGAGCGCCTCGACGTCGGACACCGCAGCCGCCCTCGATTCGATCGCGACGGTGAGCTCGCGCCCGCCCCGATGGATGGTGGAGGAGGTCTCCGCGACGTTCAGGGAGGCTGCGATCGTGCCGGAGACGTCGCCCGGGGTGAGGGCGTGGGCGCGGAGCCGGTCGGGATCGAGGGAGACCCGCAGCACCCGGTCGGTTCCCCCCACCACCCGGACCGCGTCCACTCCCTCGACCGCCAGGAGCCGCGGCTTCGCCTCCTCCACCGCCAGGTCCCGGAGCGCGCCCGGCTCCGCCGGGCCCGCCAGCGTGTACACCAGCAGCGCCTCCGTCTCGGCGGCGAACTCCTCGGGCACCCACGGCTCCACCTCGGGCCGGCCGGCGCCGGGAGGCAGGTCGCGGGCGAACGCGCTCAGCCGCTCGGAGAACTCCAACCGGGCGAACTCCATCTCCGTGCCCCGGTCGAACTCCACCTCCACGACGGAGCGGTGGGCGTAGCTGGTGGAGGAGACCGTCTCCACCCCGCCGACCCCCTGGGCGGCGGCCTCGATCGGGCTCGTCACGAACGCCTCCACCATCTCCGGCGACGCCCCCCACCAGGAGGTCGTCACCCGGAGGCGGGGGAAGGTGACGTCGGGGAGGAGCTCCAGCGGCATGCCGAGCAGGCTCGGGACCCCGATCGCGGCCACCGCCGCGGTGATCGTGAGGGTGGCCACCGGCCGGCGGATCGCCAGCCGGATCATCGCCGTGGGCCGGCGACCGCGGCGTACAGGACGGGGAGGACGATCAGGGTGAGGATGGTGGAGGTGACGAGCCCGCCGATCACGGCCACCGCGAGCGGGGCCCGCAGCTCCGTCCCGCTCCCGAGCCCGACGGCGAGCGGCAGCAGGCCCAGGGCCGTGGTGGTCGACGTCATCACGATCGGCCGGAACCGGTGGCGGCCGGCCTCCAGAATCGCGGCCCGCGGGGCGCCGCCGCGATCCCTCGCCTGCTGGACGAAGTCCACCTTGATGATCGCGTCGTTGACCGCGATCCCCGCCAGGACCACGATCCCGATCAGGCTCATGGTGTCGAGCCCGTGCCCGGTGAGGGCGAGCGCGAGAAAGGCCCCCACCAGCGCCAGCGGCACCGCGAGCAGGACGACGATCGGCAGCAGCAGCGACTCGAACTGCGCGGCGAGGATCAGGTAGACGAGCAGCAGCGCCAGCAGGAAGGCGAAGGCGAGCGAGCGGAAGCTCCTGCCCAGCTCGTCGCCGCCCCCGCCCACGGCGAAGGTCACGCCGGGAGGGACGGACACCTCCTCCAGCGCTTCCTCGATGGCGCCCACCGCGGCCCCCAGGCCGCCTTGCGCGACGTCCGCCGTCACCAGGACGAGCCGCTGCTGACCCTGCCGCCGCACCGCCGCCGGAGCGGTCGTTGCATCGGCGTCCACCAGGAGCCGGATCGGCACCCCGTCCACCTCGCCCGCGAGCACCCGGTCCAGCTCCCGGCGCGCCTCGGCGCCGGGCCGCACGACGATCGGCACCTTCCGGTCGAAGTCGGCGAACTCGGTCGCCACCCGGCCGCGGGTGCGGTCGGTCAGCTCGGTCACCACCCGCTCCACCGCGAGGCCGTGGCGGGCGATCGCATCCCGGTCGAGCCGGAGCCGCACCTCGGGGTGGCCCTCCTCGAACGTCGATCGGACGTCGGTCAGGACCGACAGATCGGCGAGCCGGGCGGTGAGCCGGGCCGCCACCGACCCGAGGGTGTCGAGGCCGGCCCCGCGCACCTCCACCCGAACGTCCGCCTCGGCCGTCCCCAACACCCGACCGATCTCCGTGGCGCTTCCCGTCACCAGGGTGAGCACTCCGGGCGGCAGCCCCGCGAAGGCCCGCCGGAGGCGCTCCATCACCGCGCGCGTCGGGGGCCCACCGTCGCCCAGGCGCACGTCGAGCACGGCGGTGTTCGAGCCGCGTGCCCTCCCTTCGGCGACCTCCACCTCCGACGCCCGTCCGACCCGCGCGAGGACCGCGTCCACGCCGGGCCGCTCCCGGAGCCACCCGTCGACGTCACGCGCGAGCGCCTCGGTCCGCTCGAAGGGTGTGCCCGGCGGTAGCTCGATCCGGGCGGTGAAGGAGCCCTGGTCCACCTCGGGGAGGACGTTTCGCGGCAGGAGCGCGCCGACCCCGACGGCGATCACCAGCGCGATCCCCGCGCACCCGATCACCTCCCTCCGGTGGTCCAGCGCCCATCCGAGCGCCACCTCGTACCGATCGGCCAGCCGGGCGAAGCCTCGCTCGAACCGCTCGAGGGCGGGGTGGGCCGCACGCGCGTGGCGCTCGGCCCCGAAGCGCGCCGCCAGGACCGGGAGCAGGGTGAGGGCCACCGCGAGCGAGGCGAGCAGCGAGAACGCCACCGCCAGCGCCAGCTCGCCGAACAGGGCGCCGGCGAGCCCCTCGACCCACAGGATCGGAAGGAACACCGCGATCGTGGTCAGGGTGGAGGCGGTGATCGCCGCCTGCACCTCGCGCGCACCGACGACCGCCGCCGCCCGCGCCGCGAGCCCCCGCTCCCGATGTCGGAAGACGTTCTCCAGGACCACGATCGAGTTGTCGACGAGCATCCCGACGCCGAGCGCCAGCCCGCCCAGGCTCATGATGTTCAGCGAGACGCCCGAGGCGTACAGCAGAACGAACGCCCCGATGATCGAGATCGGGATCGCGACCGCGATCGCCGCCGGCCAGCGGGGATCGCGCAGGAAGGGGAAGAGGACGAGAAACGCCAGCAGCGCCCCGATCACGAGCGCCCACACGACACCCCGGACGGCGGAGGTGACGAAGCCCGCCTGGCTGGTGACGACCGCCAGGTCGACCTCCGGGTACTCCGCCTCCAGCGCCTCCAGCGTCTCCCCCACCCGCTCGGCCGCGGCGACCGTGTTGGCGCCGCTCTCGCGGTACACCAGGAGGCCGACGGAGGGCCGGCCGTCGAAGAAGGCGGCCGACTCCCGCTCGGCGACGGTGTCGGCCACGGTCGCCACGTCCGACACGGTGATCGTCCCCCCACCCGCGCCGGAGGCGACCACGGTGCTGGCGATCTCCTCCACCCGGGCGAACTCCCCGAGCGCACGGAGCGCGTAGCGGTAGCGTCCGCGGCGGATCGTGCCGCCCGGGGCCGCGGCGTTGGCGCGCGCCAGCGCGTCGGCCACCCGGTCGATCGTGAGGCGGTGCGCCGCGAGCCGGGCCGGCTCCACCTCCACCACGACCTCCCGCTCGATCCCTCCGGCGGCGAGAGCGCGCCCCACGCCGTCCAGCTGCTCCAGCCGGCGCCGGAAGACGGTCTCGGCCAGCGCGTCCAGCTCGGGGAGGGCGACGGCGGGATCCGCAGCGGTCGCGCTGGCGATCAGGATCGGCTCCGCCCCGGGATCCACCCGGAGAATCGTGGGCCGGTCGGCCATCCGGGGGAGCCCTCCCGCCACGGCGTCGAGCCGCTCCCGCACGTGGAGCCGGGCGAACTCCATCTCCGTCCCCCACGGAAAGCCGAGGGTGACGACCGACTGCCCCGCGCGGGAGACGCTCTCGATCCGCCGCACGCCGGGCACGGCGGAGAGGGCCTCCTCGACCGGCTCGGTCACGAAGCGCTCCACCTCCACCGGCCCGGCCTCCGCCAGGGTGGTCCACACCACGAGGCGGGGATACGCCACGTCGGGGAGCAGGGCCACCGGGATCCGGGGAAGGGAGACGGCGCCCAGGAGGATCACCGCCAGGAAGAGCATCGCCACGGCGACCGGCCGGCGGACGGCCCGCTCGGGGAGGCTCACGGACCGGGGTCGGGAAGGACGATCCCTCGTCCGACGGCACGCTCCAGCTCGACGACCGCCCGGTACCAACCGTGGCGGGCCGCCACCACCGCCCGCTCGGCCGCGGTCGATTGATCGACCACCTCCTGGAGCCGGACGAAGTCGATCGCGCCGATCCGGTGCTGCTCGCGCGCCATCTCGGCCCGCTCCCGCGCGAGGGCGGCCGCGGCGCACTCGATCTCGAGCCGCCGCCACGCGTCTCGGAGATCCAGGAGGCGGCTTCGCATCTCGGTCTCGACGTCGAGCCGGGCCGCCTGGAGGTTCGCGTCGGCGGCGTCCACGGCGGCCCGCGCGCGGGCCCGCTCCACCCGACGGGAGAAGCGATCGAAGAGGGGGAGCGAGAGCGAGATCCCCACGTCCCAGGAGGAGTTCCGGGGATCGAGCTCGAAGAACGGCAGGTCGGGCCCTCCGAACTCGGAGCGGTTCCAGCCGGCGCTCACCCCGAGCGAGGGAAGCCAGGCGAGCCACCCCTCGGAGGCGGCCTCCGCCTCCGCCGCGCGAAGCTCGGCCCGGTCACGAACGATCGTGGGGTGGTCATCGAGGGCGGCTCGAACCGTCACCTCGATCTCGAGCGAGTCGGGATCGAAGGGCTCGACGGGGAGGAGGAGCGCCTCCCGCGCCGCCGAGCCGGTGCCCATCGCCCGTCCCAGGGCGAGCTCCGCTTTGGCCGCCTCCTCGAGGGCGCCCGCCAGGAGCGCCTCCTGCCGGCGGGCCTCGATCCGCGCGCCGAGGAGGTCGATCCGGTCGGCGGCGGCCACCCGGAAGAGCGCCTCGGTCCGCTTGACGTCGGCCCGGCGACTCTCGAGGATCGCCCGCTCCACCTCCACCACCTCCCGCCGCTCGACCAGCGTCACGTAGGCCCGCGCCACCTCCGCTCGCACCTCCGTCCAACGGGCCGCCAGGGAGGCACGGGCGGCCTCCCGCCGTGCCGTGCCCACCGACAGATCCGTCCACCGCTCGCCCCCGTCGAAGAGGATGGCCGAGAGGCCCACCCCCTGGAAGGAGCTCCGGGTGGTCGCCTCGACCGCCTCCTCGCGCGTGGCGGGATCTCCGAAGTCGCCGGTGGTCGTGAAGCGACGGGTCCAGGTGGTGGTGAACCCCGCGGTCGCGTCGAGGGCGGGGAGGAGCGCTCCCACGCTCCCCAGCCGATCGGCCGCCGCTCGGTCCACCGCGCTTCGCTCGACGGCCAGCGCGGGGCTCTCGCGGCCCGCGGTCGCGAGCGCCTCGGCAAGGGTGAGCGGATCGGCAGACGGCGTCTGCTGCGCTGCCGGAACGGGCGACGCCGACACGGCGAGAAGCACCCCCGCCGCCAGCCGCCGGAGCGCCCGCCCGGTCACGAACCCTCGATCCGCACCCGGGCGTCGTGGACGAGCGTGTAGTTGCCACCGACGATCACCAGCGACCCGGGCTCCGGGAGCTCCGTCTCCTCGTCCTCGACGAGCGCCACCACCTCGCTGTTGCCGCGCCCCGTCGTCACGTACACCCACTTCGCGAGCCCCTCGTCCGGGGGACCGTCGGGGATCGGCTCGAAGACGAACACGAGGGTGCGGCCGTCCCGCTCGACCACCGCCTCCCTGGGGACGAGGACCCGGTCCTCGAAGCCGCGCCCCTCGAGCGTCACCCGGGCGTACATTCCGGGCCGGATCGCCCCGTCGGGGTTCGGCACGCTCACCGTCACCCGCCCGGTCCGGGACTCCGGCTCCACGGTCGGGTTGATGGAGGTCACCCTGCCGTGAAAGGTCGTATCGGGGAAGGCGGGGAGGAGGACCGCGGCGCCGTGTCCACGATCCACCCATCGGAGCTCGGACTCGGGCACCTCCGCCTCGACCCGGATCGGGTCGGGGTCGACCACGGTGAGCAGCGTCTCGCCCGCCGCGACGTCGGCGCCGCGCGAGGCTTCAACGTCGGCCACGAGTCCGGGGAAGGGCGCGGTGAGCGTGGTGTGGGCGAGGTCCAGCCGGGCCTCGCGGAGCGCGATCTCGGCGCGGGCCAGCCCGCTCCGGGCCCGGGCCGCCTCGGCCCGCTCCTCGCGCACCTCCGGATCCTCGATCCGATCGTCGAAGAGGGTCATCTCTCGGTAGCGGGTCCGCGCCTCCTCCAGCTCGGCCACCGCCCGTTCGACGGCGAGCGCGTACTCGCGGGGGTCGATCCGCGCGAGCACCGCACCGCGGGGCACGCGGTCCCCCTCCTCGTACGGCAGCGCGACGATCCTTCCGGCCACCCGCGCGGGGATCTCCGCCCGGCGGGAGGCCTCGGTCTGACCGGTGGCCGACACCTCCAGCACCAGCGTGCCCCGCTCCACCGTGTCCACCTCGACCGGAAGCGCCGGGGGCCCGATCCCGACCAGGTCTGGCGTGATCGCCACACGGGTCCCCGTCCCTGCGTCGATCCGTGGTGATTCGCTCCGGAGTGCCAGACGCCATCCGAAGAGCAGGACGGCCACCGCCGCGATCGCGACGAGGACGCCGCCCGAGGGGGCTCGAGCGCGAAGAGGGAAGCGGAGAAGACTCACCAGGGTCGCTCGACGGAAGATTCGACGAACGAAATGCACGACCCGCGCCACGAACCGGCACAGCTTCCTGCCTGCAGGCCGGAGAGCGATCGCGACCGGGCCGCGCTTCCCCGCTCCGTCGAAAGCGTCGAAATTTCGACGCCATCGCCGGCACCGACTGTTCTCGGGGGAAGACGGATCTCGGAAATGTTCGAAGCAGCACCCCTAACCTTCACTACTCCAAACAGTTACACGGCTTCTACGAGGTTTTACATGAAGATCGTAATCCTGTTTTCGGGTTCGGTGGCCGGTATCATCCACGGATTCCCACAACCTGCCGATTCGGCAGACCCGAAAACAAGCGTGTCCTGGGGATCGACGGGCTGCTCGAGAGGGGAGCGCGCCCTACCGGAAGCTCAGCGCGCCGAGACGACCTCGCGGCCGATCGCGGCGATCTCGGCGGGACCGAGGACGATCGGCTCGGCGCCGAAGAGGCGCGAGACCGCCTCCCGGTGGACGGCGATCTTGTGCCGGCTGATCGCGAGGCCGCCGAGGCCGAGGACGTTGGACTCTGGGAGGGAAGTGCCGTCTTCCTCGCCGCCGAGCCCCTCGATCCCGGCCGGCTCGGCCCCGCTCACGTCGACCAGCAGCTCGAGGCCGGCCACCGACTCCCAGGCGGGGCGGGGAAGAAGCGAAAGACCGGGCGGGCCGGCGGTCACCACCACCCGCGCACCCTCGAGCAGGGAATCGACCGGCTCGCCACTCTTCCACACGACCGCCTCGATCGACTCCCCGAAGGCGCGCTCCACGAAATCCCGCCGCTCGTGGGCCTCTTCCTCGTCGAAGACGGAGAGCAGCACGTCGGCGCCCGCCGAGGCGAGAAGTCCGGCGATCCGGGCGCCGACCGGGCCTCCGCCGATCACCGAGGCCCGCGCGTCGTCGAGATCCACGAGGCCCCGGATCCGGGCCACCGCGGCGGCCGCCACCGCGCTGCCGCCCTTGCACTCGCTCATGAGCGAGACCCGGTACTCGCCGAAGAAAGAGCGGCGGGCCTGCCGGACCATCTCGTCGATCACGTGGTCGTTGGTGCCGGTGATCAACACCGCGGTGTGGCGCAGCTCCTCCAGCGGCCGCGAGTAGAGCGTGCCCGAGACGAGCAGCGGGACGTCCTGGGGGTCGACGTCACCGTGGGCCAGCACGTGGCCGACGCCGCCGTCCACGGACATGATCTGGTCGAAGACCCGCGGGTGCGGGTTGTGGTCGAGGTGGATCAGGATTCGGGCGGGATCCGCCATCGGCGCCGGAATCTATCCGGCCCGGCTCCCGGTATCTACCGGGGAGGGTCGAGCGGAGCGGACACGAGTGGAGTCGGGGGGAGGAGGACGGAGCGGTTGCCGAGGGTTCGTGCCCGGAAGGCGTCTCACCCGCTAGTTTACATAATATAGATTATGCGACATCCCGGAGAGCGGGACCGTCGAGAACCGGGACGCCGATCTCAGGACCCCTCGGGCGCCTCCGGCCCGGTCGCCGGAGTCGCCGAACCCGCCACGGGCTCCTCGGCCGTCATGGTGGCCTCCGGGGATTCGTCGCCGCCCGCGGTGGACGCGCCCACCACGCCCAACGGCTCCACGGTGAGCTCGGCCAGGTCCCGGCGTGCCTCGTCGGCCGCCTCGCCCTGCGGCTCCAGCGTGATGATCTTCCGGTACTGGTCCGCGGCGAGATCCGTCTGCTCCCGCGCCTCGAACACCTTCGCCAGCGACCGGCGCAGCTGGATCTCGAGCTCGTCGTACTCGGCGGACTCGATCGCCTCGCGGTACGTCTCGATCGCCTGGTCGTAGCGGCCGGTCTGCTGATACACCGCCGCAAGCAGGCGCCGGGCGTTGTCGGTGAAGGGCGAATCCCCGCGCTGCTCGAAGAACTCGCGGAGCTCCTCGATGGCACGCTCGGGCTGACCCGCCTTGTAGTAGGCGTCCGCCAGGAAGAAGTGCGCGTCATCGGCGTAGGAGGAGCCGCCGTGGCGGTCGAGAAAGCCGCTCAGGTCGTTGGCGGCGAGGGGGAAATTGCCGGCGAAGTACGCCTGTCGCGCCTGGAGATAGTCGCGGGCGGCCTGCTCCTCGGCCCCCCGCTCCATGTTGCGCCAGACGAAGAATCCGGCGATCAGCAGGACGAGGACCACGAGGCCGCCCACGACCTGTTTGCCGTGCGTTTCGACCCAGTGGGCCCAGTCGAAGGTCTGCTCGACGAAGCGGTCCTTGCGCAGTTGCTTCTTGGACAATCTCTTGCGACTCATGACGACAGAACGACCTCGAATGGAGACGATGTGGTGCCCCCGGCGCGATTCGAACGCACGACCTGCGGTTTAGGAGACCGCCGCTCTATCCATCTGAGCTACGGGGGCGCGAAATATCGGGCGAATCGTCCGGATCCCGGGAGGGGACGCCCCGGATCCACCGTGTAAGGTAACCGGAGCCGCCCTCGCGGGCCAAGCCCGTGCGGCCCTCCCCGCGGCGGGTTACCCTCGCGATCATGGAGAGGCCCGCATCCCCCCGTTCCGATCGGCTTCCGGTGCTGGTTCTCGCCGGTGGGCGGGGACGCCGCCTCGGAGGCCCCAAGGCGTGGCTCGACTGGGAGGGGAGGCCCCTCCTCCTCCGGGCGGTCGAGAGGCTCGCCTCCCTCTCTCCCGATCGCCCGCTCGTGGCCGCTCCCTCCGGCATGAATCTCCCGCCCGGTCCGTACCGGCGGGTGGACGACGTGGTGTCCGGGGCCGGCCCGCTCGCGGGACTCGCCGCCGGGCTCCTCGCGATCGCGGACGACGGATCCGACGACCTGGTGGCGGTTGCCGCCTGCGACTACCCGTTCGCCGGACCGCCGCTGTTCCTGGAGATGGCGCGGCGCGCCCGCGGGGCGGACATCGTCCTCCCCACCCTCGGCGCTCGGATCCACCCGCTCTGCGCGGTGTGGCGCTCCGGGCTCGGAGCCGAGTGCGCGGGCATCGTGAAAGGAGGCGAGAAGCGGGTGAGGGCGGCGTTCGAGAGGGCGGAGGTGCGGCGGGTGGCGGGCGAGGAGATCTCGGCTCGGGCCGAGCGCGCCCTGCTGAACGTCAACGATCCGGCGAGCCTGCGGCGGGCCCGCGCCCTGCTCGATCCACGCTGACGGTTCCCGAGAGCCATCCCGCCACCGTCCGGCCGACCGATCCCTCCAGCGCAGCGGGGCGGCGCACCCGCAGGTGCACGCCGGGCGGCGCGTCCCCGGGAACCCTCTTCCCCCACTCCACGCCGGTCCGGAAGCGCAGCCCCAAGAGCGTCCCCTCGTTCGCTCCGACGAGCTGCACGTCCACGCCGTCGGGGGCCGGGAAGCACCGGACGTCACCCCCCGGCCCCGAGAGACGGACCCATTCCTGCCCCCTCCGGACGACCCGGGCCCCGACCCCCTCCGCAACTCCGACGAGGGCCTCCAGCGTCGGCTCCGAGCCCGGCGGTCCGGTCGCCTTCGCCGCCGCCTCCCCGCCCGGATCGCCGGGCGACGCGGAAGGTTCGCCCGCCCCCCAGCGACCCGCTACGCGCGCGAACCCCCGCCGCGCGAGCTCCGAATCCGGGTCGCGCTCCCACGCGGCCGCCACGCGCCGCTCGGAGGCGAGCCACTCGATCCCCCGGCGCAGCCGGACCGGCACGCTGCGGGCCAGAATCCCGATCCGGACCCGCCCCGGCTCGATCCCCTCGCCCCACACCGCCGACGCCCATCGGCCGGCCGTCCACTCCCCTCCCATCGGCAGCCCCCACCGCCCGGCGATCCGGGCGCGAACCTCGGTGTCGACGCCTTCCCAGTACTTCGTCAGCGCATCGTCCCACCGTCCGATCTTCCACCCCTCGACCCTCGCCGCCGTCTCGAGAGCGGCCAGGAGCGAGCGTGCGCTGGCGGGGCCTTGCACGAGCACCAGGACGATCGGGCCGCCGCGGCGATGCCACCCCAGCGCGAGATGCTCGGCCGCGGGCTCCTCCAGCAGCGCCTCCCCTCCCCAGAAGAGAGCGTCGGGATCGATCCGGCCGGGTTCGACGAGCAGCTCGAAGAGGGAATCGGGGGGGCGTCGGGAACCGGCGGGGCCGCGGCCGGAGTGGAATCGGAGGATGGAGCGTTCCATGGCTCCCTGACTCGAAGCGCTACTCGAAGTTCACCAGGCTAAAGCACTCGTAATCCCCAATTTGCGCTCTTCCGTCGAGGAATCCGAGCTCCACCACGAAACCCGCGCCCGCGATGACTCCACCGAGCCCCTCGACGAGGCTGGCCGCGGCGCGGATGGTTCCACCGGTGGCGAGGAGGTCGTCGATCACGACGACCCGCTCCCCCTCCTCCACGGCGTCGGTGTGCACCTCGAGGGTGTTCACGCCGTACTCGAGGTCGTACGACTCCTGGAGGGTGTCGTAGGGGAGCTTCCCGAGCTTCCGCACCGGCACGAGGCCGATCCGCAGGCGATCGGCGACCGGCGCGGCGAACAGGAAACCCCGGGCGTCGACCCCGACGATCTTGTGGGCCTCGTGCTTCTCGGCCCACTCCGTGAGAGCATCGAGCGTGTCCCGGAACAACCCGGGCTCGAGCAGAACGGTGGTGATGTCCTTGAACCGGATGCCGGGCTTCGGGAAGTCGGGAATGTCCCGGATCGCCTCCCGGAGCCGGCTTTCCAATGCGTCGCTGTTCAACGAGCGCCTCCCCTGGGGGTCATCGTCCCGTGGGCGGTTCGAGCGACGGCAGGACCGATCGTGGGTCCACGAATCCGCCGCGCCAACGCAGCTCGAAGTGCAGGTGAACGCCGGTGGCGTTTCCGGTGTGGCCCGCCAGCGCGATCGGCTGGCCGCGGCGGACCCGCTCGCCCACCCGGACCAGGTTGCGGCTGTGGTGCGCGTAGAGCGACTGGAGCCGTGCTCCGTGATCGAGCACGACCACCCGGCCGTACGCCCCGCTTCGGCCGCTTCTCACCACGACGCCGTCCGCCACCGCGTGGACCGGAGATCCCGCCTCCGCGCGCAGGTCCACCCCGGAATGGAACCGGCTTCCCCGTCCTCGCGGATGAAGTCGGTTCCCGTACGGAGAGGTCTCCACGATGCGCGCGCGCGCCAGCGGCCACACGAGCGACTCCAGCACCCGAACCAGGGCGGCGTCGCTTCCGTGCGCGCCTCCGGGCTCCACGTCGGCGGCCGCGGCTCTCTCCGGTCTCGACGAGGCCGCCGGAGGAGCTTCGGTCCTCTCGGAGCCGATCTCCACGCGCGAATACACGGGCGCGCAGGCCGCCGGAGCGACCGCGAGAAGAAGCGCCAGCGACAGTTTCCTCACCAAACGACCGACATCCGATCGTACGTCCGGTCCGGGTCCTCCACCGGCTCCACCTCGACCGACTCGACGCGGGCGGCACGAGGACCTTCCCGCATCCGGTCCACGAGCGACTCGACCGCTTCCCCGTCGTCCGCCTGCAGGATCGCCTCCACCGCCCCGTCCCGTCGGTTCCGGACGGTGCCGCGGACGCCGAGGTCCCGGGCCGCCTGCACCGTGAAGTGACGAAACCCCACGCCCTGGACGCGCCCTTCCAGAACGACCCTCCGGGTCACCATGCACTCCCCTCCCGCGACGGGGCTCGAGACGCCTTCCAGACTCGTTGTAAGGTGCATCCTCCCGTTCCCATCCTCAAGCGTTTGGGCCTCCGAACCGGGGAGATTACCTTCCTCTCCCATCACGGGATGCAATACTCGGCCCGCTCCGGAGACGGGACCCGAAAGGAGACCGAATATCCCAGGTCCACCGACGACCGCCCGGGACGTCCGCGAGGCATTCGAGCGCTCCTTCACGGACGCCCACCTCCTCGTCGTATCGAACCGACAGCCCTACGCCCACACCCGCGAGGAAGGCGAGATCGAGGTCCAGCGTCCCGCCGGGGGCCTGGTGCTCGCGCTCGATCCGGTCATGAGGGCGCTGGGGGGCACCTGGGTGGCGTGGGGCCACGGGGACGCCGATCCCGCGGTGGTGGACGAGAACGACCGGGTCGCGGTCCCTCCCGAAGAGGAGTCCTACACGCTGCGCCGCCTGTGGCTCACCGAGGAGGAGGTCGAGAACTACTACCTCGGCTACTCCAACCAGGCGTTGTGGCCTCTCTGTCACAACGTCCTCGAGCACGTCCGCTTCCGCGACCGCTTCTGGAACGCCTACCGCAAGGTCAACACGAAGTTCGCCCACGGGGTGGTCGACGAGATGGAGGAACGGGGAGGCCTGGTGTGGTTCCAGGATTACCATCTGGCGCTCGCCCCCCGGGAGGTGCGGCGGGCCCGCTCCGACCTCACCCTGGGCCATTTCTGGCACATCCCGTGGCCGCCCTGGGAGACGTTCCGCGTGTGCCCCCAGAAGACCGAGATTCTCGAGGGCCTTCTGTCGAACGACCTGCTCGGCTTCCACCTCGAGTCCTTCGTCACCAACTTCCTCAACACGTGCGTCCGCGAGCTCGACGCCTTCGTGGACTGGGCCAAGAAGGCCGTGGTGCACCAGGGCCACATGACCCACGTCCGGGACCTCCCGATCTCGATCGACGTGGAGCGGTTCGAGCGGATGGCTTCGAGCCCGGAGACCGAGGAGCGGATCGACGCGGTCCGCGAGGAGCACGATCTCGACGGACAGAGGGTCGCCATCGGAGTCGACCGGCTCGACTACTCCAAGGGAATCCTCGAGCGCCTCGAGGCGCTGCGGATCCTCTTCCGGGAGCATCCCGAGCTGGTGGGCGAGCTCACCTTCGTCCAGATCGCCGTGCCGAGCCGGACCGAGATCCCCGCGTACGCCCACCTCGAGGAGAAAGTCGACCGACGGATCGAGGAGCTGAACGCGGCGCTCTCCACCGACGGGTGGAAGCCGGTGGTGTACATCAAGGACCCGATGCCCCAGGACGAGCTCGTGGCGTTCTACCGGATGGCCGACGTCGCCGTCGTCAGCTCCGTGCAGGACGGTATGAACCTCGTGGTAAAGGAGTTCATCGCGAGCCAGGACGAGGAGGATCCCGGTGCGGTGTGCCTGAGCGAATTCGCGGGAGCCTCCGACGAGATAAACCACTCGATCCCGGTCAACCCTTTCTACACCGAAGGGTTCGCCGAGGACCTGCGGCGGGCTCTCGATCAGCCGCTGGAGCGGCGGCGCGACTCCATGGAGAAGATGAAGGCCACCCTTCGCGAGCATTCCATCCACGCGTGGATGGCCGACTTCCTCTCCGCCGCCGGCGAGGCCCGGCGCGACGCCGAGCGCCACGCCCGGCGATGACCACCCCGCCCGGGGGGACGCTCTCTTGCGCCGAAACCGGGATCGGTCCTATATAACGAAAAGTCCGGCCGAGCAGAAAACCGTCACATCCACCTCTCGGAGGCGCATGGACACGCATCTTGGTTCGCGGCTCTCCTTCCTGCTCGGCTGCGCGTTCGCGCTCTCGCTCCTCGCGGTCACTTCATCGCCCGCCCACGGACAGGGCCGCGTGGTCGGCACCGTCACCGACGCGGAGACGAACGAGCCCGTCGCCGGCGTCCAGGTCACGGTCGAAGGGGCCGGGATCGGCACCGTCACCGGCCAGGAGGGGACCTTCTCGATCGACAACGTCCCCGCCGGAACCCGGACCCTGGACTTCACCATCCTCGGCTTCGAGAGCCGGAGCGAGACGGTGTCCGTCGCCGAGGGCGGGACGACCCGGGTCGAGGTGGCGCTCGAACCGGGATTCATCGAGATGGGCGAGATCACGACGGAGGCGGCCTCGCGCACGCCGTCGAGAATCGTCGAGGCGCCGGCGGCCGTCAGCGTGATCGGGCCCGAGGAGCTCGAGCGGCAGGGCGCCCACGGCCAGCTTCCGGAGCTGTTCAAGGACGAGCCCGGGATCGACGTGGTCCAGAGCGGGATCCAGGACTTCAACATCAACGCCCGCGGATACAACTCCTCGCTCAACCGCCGGGTCCTCGTGCTGCAGGACGGGATCGACCGGAGCGTCGGCTTCCTCCAGGCACAGGAATGGACGGCGCTCTCGATGCCGCTCGAGGACCTCGGCAAGCTCGAGTTCGTCCGGGGGCCGGGCTCGGCGCTGTACGGAGCGAACGCGTTCAGCGGGGTTCTCACCATCAGCACGCCCGACCCCGCCGCGATCGCGGGCACCAAGCTCGCCTTCTCCGGCGGCCAGAGGGAGACGGGCCGCTTCGATCTCCGGCACGCCGGCGTCACCGAGAACCGCGACTGGGGCTACAAGGCGAACGTCGGCTACTGGGCGGTCGGGAACTCCTTCTCCGAGTCGCGCACCCGGGCGGACGCCCGCGGGCCGTGCCCTCCGGGACAGTCCGCCTGCATCTTCGACTACGGCCCCCTGCCGGTGGAGGCGGTCGAGGTGAACGACGATCCGGTGCAATCCTGGTACGGGAGCGCCCGGGTGGACCGGTACTTCGGCGACGGCTCGTCGTGGACCGCCGAGGCCGGCAACACCCACACCGACAACGGAGTCTTCGTAACCGGGATCGGCCGGGTGCAGGTGAACGGGGCGCACCGTCCGTGGGCCCGCACCGAGTACGCCTCGGAGCGCTTCAACGTGATGGCGTGGTACAGCGGCCGCCGGGCGACCGAGGTGGAGGGCGACCCGGGGCCGATCACCGTGATCGGCAACGCCTGCATCCCGCGCGAGGAGTGCGAGGGGAACAACCAGACCTCCCTGCAGTCGGGCGCGCTGCTGCTGGAGAGCTCGGACCTCTACCACGTGGAGGCCCAGGGCAACTGGCAAACCTCCGACGGGGACTTCGTGGCGGTCGCGGGGGCCTCGAACCGGTGGATCTCGGTGGACACCAAGGAGACGCTGATGGAGGAGGAGAAGGACGACACCATCACGAGCGTCTTCGGTCAGCTCGAGTACCAGTTCCACCCGAAGCTGCGGGGGATCGTCTCCGGACGCTTCGACCACTTCACGGTGATCGACGAAGACAAGGTTTCGCCCAAGGCGGCCCTCGTCTTCACCCCCAACGAGGACCACGCATTCCGGGCCACCTTCAACCAGGCGTTCCAGACGCCGAACTACTCGGAGCTGTTCCTGCGCGTGGCGGCGGGAGCGGTGCCGCTGAACCTGATCGAGCAGGGCGTCGAGGCCGCGCTCTCCCAGCAGGCGGGGATGCCGGTCGACCTGCCACTCAACTTCCAGCCCACCCCGGTCATCGCACGGGGCAACGACGACCTGGAGGTGGAGGAGCTCACCGGCTGGGAGATCGGATGGAAGGGCACCATGGCGAACGGCCGCGTCTACGCCACCGTCGACGCCTACTACAACGAGATCGACAACTTCGTCACCGACCTTCTGCCGGGGGTGAACCCCGACTTCCCGCAGGCGAACATCGTGGAGCTGATCCCCGACGTGTTCGACCAGGTGCCCCAGCTCAGGGCCGTGAAGCCGATCGTCGCCGCGGCGCTGCTGGACAACCTGCCGCCCTTCGTGCTGCAGTCGTTCACGATCGGCCCCGACGGCGAGCCCGGCTTCGTGATCAGCTACACCAACGCCGGCGAGGTGGCCGAGCAGGGGGTGGAGTTCGGCATCACGTTCGTGCCACGGCCCCGCTGGGAAATCTCCGCCAACTACACCTTCTTCGACTTCGAGATCGAGGACCGGCGCGGGACCGGGGGGGTCGTGGTGGACGTCGAGGAGCTCCGGCCGAACACCCCCGAGCACAAGGGCAACCTCTCGATCGCCTACAACGATCCCGGAAACTACAGCTTCGGCCTGCGGGTCCACGCCCAGGAGGAGATGGATTGGGCGGCCGGCGTGTTCGCCGGCGAGGTCCCCGGCTTCGTCACCCTCGATCTCGACGCCGGCTGGCAGGCGACCGACACGACACGGCTCCACCTGGTGTGGAGCAACGTGCTGGACAAGGAGGTGCACCAGCTGTACGGCGGCTCGGTGCTCGGAAGCCGCGCGATCGGGGGTGCCACCTTCACCTTCTAGGGACCGTCCCCGACCGGAGGGCGCGTCCGAGAACGACGAAAGGCGCGCGGCGATTCGACTCGCCGCGCGCCTTCTTCGTGGTCGGGGAGACAGGATTTGAACCTGCGACCCCTACGTCCCGAACGTAGTGCTCTACCGGGCTGAGCTACTCCCCGACGGAAGGGATGTGGCTGAGGGAATGGAAAGGTAACGCGCCCGGGAGAGGCGCGGCAAGCGCTACAGGACGAGCCGCACCATCACGAACCCCCCGACCAGCAGGAGGGCGAAGAGGACCGTGAGCACGGCGAGATGGCGGTCCAGGAACTCGCGGGCGGGCTCGCCCCAGATCCGCAGGACCGCCGCCACCAGGGCGAACCGGAGCCCGCGGCCGACCGTGGAGGCGACGACGAACGCCGGCAGCGAGATCCGGAACGCCCCGGCGGTCACCGTGAACACCTTGTAGGGGATCGGGGTGAGCCCGGCCACCCCCACGGCCCACACGTCGTACTCCCGGTACAGCGCCTGCACCTCGCGATACTCCGCCAGCAGGCCGTAGAACTCGAGGATCGGCCGCCCCACCGACTCGTACACGTACGCCCCGATCCCGTAGCCGGCGACCCCGCCCAGCACCGACCCCCCGGTGGCGACGAGGGCGTACCACCACGCCCGCCTCGGGCGGCCGAGGCACAGCGCGATCAGGAGAACGTCGGGCGGAACCGGGAAGAACGAGGATTCGGCGAAGGCGAGCGCGAAGAGCGCCCAGGTGGCCTGGGGGTGCTCCGCCCAGGAGAGCACCCAGTGGTAGAGCCTGTGAAGCCGGCCGGCCGGCGCGTGGGCGTCCGGTACGGAGGAGGGGTCGCCGCTCACCCCGCGTCCACCAGCGAGAGGTCCTCCCACTCCTTCAGCTCGGGGATCACGCGGTGATTGGTGAGATCGAGGTGCACGGGGGTGATCGAAACGTACCCCTCCCCTACGGCGTGGTAGTCGGAGCCCTCGGGGCCCTCCCAGGACGCCTCCCCGCCCCCGATCCA
Source organism: Gemmatimonadota bacterium (assembly GCA_033722155.1). Taxonomy (GTDB): domain Bacteria; phylum Gemmatimonadota; class Gemmatimonadetes; order JACCXV01; family JAHWKZ01; genus JAWVZN01. The sequence continues at coordinate 19,275 of JAWVZN010000009.1, forward strand.
GTAGTACGTCCTGCCGTGCGGGTCCTCGTCGGTGACCACCGGATCGGTGTACACCCGCTTGCCGAGCGAGGTGATCCGGATCCCCGCGACCTCCGCGGCCGGGCGATCGGGAAGGTTCACGTTCAGCAGCGTGTCGGACGGAAAGAGCCGGTTGACCGGACCGTGAACGATCTGGTCGGCGAGACGGCGGACGACCGGCTCGTACCCCTCGAGCCACCGCTCCTCGCCGTGGACGAGCGAGATCGCCACCGAGGGGATCCCCAGCAGCGTGCCCTCCATGGCGGCCGACACCGTGCCGGAGTAGCTGACGTCCTCGCCCATGTTCCCGCCATGGTTCACGCCGCTGAAGACATAGTCGGGCCGCTCGTCCAGGATCGTGTCGACGGCCAGCATGACGCAGTCGGTCGGGGTGCCGTCGACGTGGTACCACCGCTCCGAGGTCTGACGAACCCGGAGGGGGTGGTGAAGGGTGAGCGAGTGGCTCGTGGCCGACTGCTCCCGGTCGGGGGCCACCACGACGACCTCCCCGAGCTCCTCCAGGGCGTTCGCCATCGAGCGGATGCCGGGGGCCAGGTAGCCGTCGTCGTTGGTCACCAGGAAGAGCACGGCGGGCGGGCCTACGCCGCCGTCCCGGAGCCGGTCCAGGGCTCCAGCAGGACGTCGAACACCCCGCCGCAGACGGCCGGGCTCCACGAGTACAGGTCCTCGATCAGCTCGACCGTGACGACCCGGGGGCGCCCCTCCTCGAGCGCCTCCTTCGCGGCCTCGATCACCTCGGCCTCCCCGCACCCCCCACCCACGGTTCCGACCGATCCCTCCTCGGGCTCGATCACCATCCGGCTCGCCACGCCGCGCGGGGTGGAGCCCTTCGCCCGGACGATCGTCGCCATCACGACCGGGCGACCCTCCGAGACGGCGGCGTCGAGTGCCTCGAGGACGGCGCGCGTCTCGCTCACGAGGCCTCCGGAGCGGTCTGGAGCGCCTTCACGTACCGGACGACCTCCTTTTCGTCGCGGAGGGGCCGGCCGGTGCCTCCGCGGTGGGCCAGCACCATCTCGGCGGCGACGGCCACCGCGATCTCGGCGGGCGTCTCCGAGCCGACGTCGAGGCCGACCGGGGCGTAGATGCGCGCGATCCATTCGGGGTCCACGCCCTCGCCGGCGAGCTGTTCGAAGGCGGCCCGCACCCGCCGCCGGCTCCCGATCATGCCGAGGTAGGCGGGATCCGCGCCGGCGGCGGCGAGGGCGCGCAGGCAGTCGTAGTCGTAGCGGTGGCCCCGGGTGACGAGAACGAGGCGGGTCCGGGGGCCGATCGAGACCTCGGCGAAGGGATCGTCGAAGTCCGCGACGAGCACCCGGTCGGCCTCGGGAAAGCGGTCGGTACGGGCGAACTCGGGGCGGTCGTCGAGCACGGCGACCTCCCATCCGAGCAGCTTCCCGATCCCGCAGAGCGGCTGCGCGATGTGCCCGGCCCCGACGATCACCAGCTCGGGGGGCGGCGCGATCCGCTCCACGTACATCTCGATCCCGGTGCCGGGGACCGCGCGGACCCCGGCCTCCTCCCCGCTCTCCTCCAGAAGCTCCCGGGCGGCGCGGGTCGCGGCCGGATCGTCGAGCTCGCCCCGGAGGCTCTCGCCGTCCCAGGCGAGGCGGCGGCCGACCAGCCCGGGGTTCTCCGGGGCGGCCACCACCACCCCGAACGCCACCGGATCGCCTCCGGAGAGCGCCTCCCGGCCCATCCTGGCGAACTCGGGGAGCCCGAAGGAGCTCACTCCCCCACCACTTCCCGCTCGTAGTCGTCGGGGGTGTCCACGTCCACGGTCACCCCGCGGTCGTCCACCGGCACGTCCCTGATCTCGGCGTGGTGCCGGTGGATCACCTCGCGGGCGCCCTGCTCGAGGCCGGCCTCCATCAGCTCGTCCCACACGTCGCGCGCGAACAGGACGGGATGGCCCGGCTGGGCGTGGTAGACGGGGCGGACGATCGGGGCGCCACGCTCGTGGAAGGATTGGATCAGCCGGGCCACGACCCCGGGGCCGGCCAGCGGGAAGTCGACGGGAAGGACCACCGCCGCGACGGGCCCCGATCCGATCGCCTTCAGCCCGGCCCGCAGGCTGTCGATCTGCTCGGACTCCGGGTCGGGGTTCGTCACCACGCGGGCCCCCGCCTCCTCGACCAGCGAGCGGAGCCGGTCCCCGTGCTCGCCGTCGGGAGGAACCACCACGATCACCGTCCCGCATCCCCCCCGCCGCAGGGTCTCGACGGCGCTCTCCACGAACGTCTCCCCGTCCACGGGCAGCAGGGCCTTGGACCGGCCCATCCGGACGGAGCGGCCGGCGGCCAGCACGATCCCCGCCACCGGCGAAGGGGGCCGCTCGCGCGAGCCCGACCGCTCAGCGGCGCTCATCGGCGAGATCTCCCAGGGCGCGCTTCACGGTGGGGCGGATCATCCGCTTGCGCCACGAGAGCGTGAAGTCGGTGTTGTCGAGCGGACGCCCCGCCTTCCAGGCCGCCTCCGCGGCGGCCTTCACCGCCTCGCTCTCCAGACGGCTCCCGGACAGCGCCTCCGCCGCCCCCTCCACGGCCTCGGGGGCGGACCCGACACCGCCCAGGACGAGCCGTGCGTCCACGACCGTCCCGTCGTCCGCGAGGCGCACCCAGGCGCCGACGCCGAGGACCGGGAAGTCGAAGGCGCCCCGGCGGCGGACCTTCCGATAGCTCGCACGCCATCCGTTCGGAGCGGGAAGATGGATCCTCGTGAGCAGCTCGTCGCGCTGCTTCTTCAGGTACACGATCCCGTCGTCCCGGTACAGCGCCCCCACCGGCACCCTCCGATCCCCCTCGGGGCCGACGAGATCCACCTCCGCGCCCATGGCGATCAGCAGCGGCACCGAGTCGGCGGACTGGACCGCCCAGCAGCGGGGGCTCGCCGGAGCCACCCAGCAGATCTCCCCCTCGTGCTTCATGCAGTAGTCGATCGACTTCCTCCACCCTTCGGGCTGGTCGTAGTAGTTGCACCGGGTGTCGAGGAGGAGGTTGCCCCCGATCGTGCCCATGTTCTGGAGGATCGGGGTCGAGATGAGGCGCATCGTCTCGGCGAGGGCCGGATAGTCGCGCCCCACCCCCTCGTCCTCCGCGATCTCGGTCAGGGTGGTCGTGGCGCCGATCGTGAGCCCGCCCCCCGCGTCTTCCTCGATGCCGCGGAGAGCCTCGATCCCGTGGAGCGCGATCAGCTCGGGCGGCCGCTGGTGGCGCCGCTTCATGTTCGGGTACAAATCGGTGCCGCCGGCGACGTAGCGGGCCTCCGGATCGGCCTCGGCCTTCATCGCCACCGCCTTCTCCACCGAGTCCGGGACCCGGTACGCGAATCGGGGAAGCCGCATCATGGCGCCGCACCCTCCGGCTCGCGTGCGCTCTCCCGGACCCCGCCCGCGCCGATGTGGCGGGGATCGTCCACCGCGCGGCCGTCCCCCCCGGCCCACGGAGGCGGCACCCGGACCGGCTCGGGCCACGCGAACTCCGGCGGGGCGCCCGGCCCCTCGCGCGCCTCCTCCCCGGCGGCGCCTCGGTCGAGAGCGGCGAGCACCCGCTCCGGGGTGAGCGGGATCGCGTCGATCCGCGCGCCGACCGCGTCGTGGACCGCGTTGACGATCGCCGGCGGGATCGGCAGCAGGGGTCCCTGGCCCACCTCCTTCGCCCCGAACGGCCCCTCGGGGTCGGGATCCTCGATCAGGTAGGTGTGCACGGGGCACATCTCGTGGGTGGTGGGGCTCTTGTACTCGAGCAGCGAGGGGTGTCGGTGGACGACGCCGCGGTCGGCCCGGTAGGTCATCTCCTCCATCAGCGCCTCCCCCATCCCCATGTACACCGACCCTTCCACCTGGCCGATCGCGAGCACCGGGTTGATCGCCTTGCCGATGTCGTGGGCGATCCACACCTCGTCCACCCGGGTCTCCCCCGTCTCCCGGTCCACCGTCACCTCGACGGCGGCGGCGGCGTAGGAGTACGCAGGGGTGGGCCCCACGCCGGCGCCCTTGTAGCGCCCGGGCGACTTCGGCGGCGTGTAGCTGCCCACCGTGCCGATCGTCCCGAAGGCCGCCTCCGCCAGCACCACCGCCTCGGCGAACTCGATCGCCCGGACGGGGTCCTCCACGTCGAAGACCCTCCCCTCCCCGAAGCCGATCCGGTTGCCCGGAACCCCCCACTCCTCCCCCACCGCCTTCACGAGCAGCTCCCGCGCCCGCTCGGCGGCCTGGAGGGCGGCGTTGCCGGTCATCAGGGTGACCCGGCTCGAGTAGCTCCCGAGGTCGACCGGGGTGAGGCTCGTGTCGGCGGTCACCACCTCGATCTCGAAGGGATCCACCCCGAGCACCTCGGCGACCACGTAGGCGAGCACCGAGTCGGAGCCCTGCCCGATGTCGGTCGAGCCGCAGAAGACCGTCACGCCCCCGCCCCGGTCGAGCTTCAGCTGCACGCCCGAGTGGGGCATGTTGTTCCAGTAGATCGGCAGTCCCGCACCGGAGATGTAGCTGCCGCAGGCGAGGCCGATCCCCCTGCCGTCGGGCAGCCGCCCGAACTTCCCCTCCCACCCGCTCTCCTCGACCACCGTCTCGATGCATCGACCCAGGCCCATCGAGCCGATCTTGAGATAGTTGGCGGTAACCGATTGCGGCTCCACGAGATGATCCAGGCGCATTCGCGCGGGATCGAGGCCGAGCCGCGCGGCCACCTTGTCGAGATGGACCTCGAGCGCGAAGCGCGGCTGAGGCGTACCGTGGCCCCGCTTCGGGCCGCAGGGGGGCTTGTTGGTGAACGCCCTCAGCCCCTCGAACTTGTACGCGGGAACCGGATAGGTGACGGTCTGGAGGGCGCCGGTGTAATAGGTGGTCGCCACCCCGTAGGAGCCGTAGGCGCCGCCGTCGAGGAAGCTGCGGAAGTGCATGCCCGTGATCGAGCCGTCCTTCCGGAAGCCGGATTTCACCCACATCAGGACGGGGTGGCGGCCCCGGTGGCAGTAGAACACCTCCTCGCGGGTGAGCGCGATCTTCACCGGCCGGCCGGTCCGGCGCGCCAGCTCGGCGACGACGATCTCGTGGTTGAAGGGATCGCTCTTCCCCCCGAAGCCGCCCCCGTTCGGGGTGGCGATCACCCGGATTTTCGCCGGCTTCATCTCCAGCACCTTCGCCAGGGCGCGGTGGACGTAGTGGGGGGTCTGGCTCGAGGTCCACAGCGTGAGCTTTTCCTCCGGCGTCCAGTCCGCCAGGGCGGCGTGCTGCTCCATCGGCAGGTGGGTGTTCCCCTCGTAGAAGAGGACGTCCTCCTGGACCAGGTCCGCCTCGCTCAGCGCCGCGTCGACGTCGCCGAACTCGAGCGCGACCGCCTTGTGGACGTTGTGCCCGTCGCCGTAGAGGTGGAGCTCGGGGTCCTCGGCGTCCAGCGCGTCCTCGACCGAGGCCACCGGCTCGAGCGGCTCGTACTCCACCTCGATCCGGTGCATCGCGTCGAAGGCGGTCTCCTCGTCGACCGCCGCCACCGCGGCCACCGGATCGCCCACGAAGCGGACCCGGTCGAGGCACAGCGCGTGCTCGTCCTGGCTCACCGGGAGGATCCCGTACGGGATCGGCAGGTCCTCGCCGACGAGGACGTCCACCACCCCCTCCATCGCCTCGGCCCGGCTCGTGTCGATCGAGACGATCTTCGCGTGCGCCTCGGTGGACCGGAGCATCTTGCAGTGGAGCATTCGCGGCAGGAAGAGGTCGTCGGCGAACTTCGTGCGGCCGGTCACCTTCGCCACCGCGTCCACCTTCGGCAGCGAGGTGCCCACCACCCGCAGCTCCGCTCCGTCCCGGTCCGGCCGGCCGTCAGGCTCCACCATACAGGACCTCCTCCGAGGGTTCGGCGTCCTCGCCCCGCATCCGGGCGGCGGCGAGCTCGACCGCCTCGTAGATCTTCAGGTAGCCGGTGCAGCGACAGAGGTTGCCGCCCAGCGCCTCCACGATCCTCCCGCGGTCCGGGTCCGCGTCCCCGTCGAGCAGGGCCATTGCCGCGAGCAGGAAGCCCGGCGTACAGTAGCCGCACTGGGCGGCCCCCAGCTCCGCGAACGCCCGCTGGAGAGGGTGGAGTCCGTCGGCCGTCTCCATCCCCTCCACCGTGGTGATCTCCCGCCCCTGAAGCGCCGCCGGCACCGTCAGGCAGGAGAGGATCGGCTCGCCGTCGACGAGCACGGTGCAGGTGCCGCACTCTCCCAGCTCGCAGCCGTGCTTGGTCCCGGTCAAACGGAGGTCCTCGCGGAGCACCTCGAGGAGGGTCTTGTGGACCGGCGCGGAGACCACCGCGTCCTCGCCGTTGACGCGCAGACGCCACTGGACGGCTTCGCCGGAAGGGAGGCTCTTCTCGTGGCCGGGCATCGGTGCCAATGTAACGTGGCGCAGTGGGCCTCGCATCGACGACCGGGGAGCGAGGATGCGGCGTCATCCGGGCGTGCGATGCGGCGGCTCTCACTGCTCCGTCGTGTCTCGCGCACCCCGCCGGGGCGGACTACCGCTCGGTGCCTCCCTCGCCGATCGTCCACGTGAGCCGAAGCTCCTCGCCCCCGCGACGTACCGTCCACACGACGCGCTCGCCGGCGGAGAGCGCGGAGAACCTTTCCGCACCCGTATCGGTGGTGAGCGCGGCGCCGTCCACCGCCACCAGAACGTCCCCGATCGAGAGGCCGGCCCGTGCGGCAGGGCTTCCGGGGAGAACCGCCGTCACGATCGGCGGGGACGAGAAGCGCCACCGTCCCCCCTCGAGACCGCACTCCCGGCATCGGAGGCGGAAGCCCGACCGTCCCGATCGGCCTCGCGTGATGCGGGACGGTGCTGTGCCTTCGCACGTGATCTCGGGAGAGACGGCGACCTCCACGCTCTCGCCGGACCTTCGCACGTCCAGCCGAATCGGCGCTTCGGTGCCGAAGGCGAAGCGGCGGCTCCCTTCGAGGGTCGTGATCAGGCGACCGTCCACGGACGCGACCACGTCACCGGATCGCAGCCGTCCCGCCGCCGGGCCGTCCGGGGAGACGGAGACCACGACGGGCTCGGTCAGGAAGTGGATCCATTGGCCGCCGTCGGGGTGGTCGAAGAATTGGCCGCTCACGAACCGATAGCGGATTCCCCAGTCCGCGCGGGCGTGCGCCTTCCCCGCGCACCTCTCCTGAGCGGAGAGCGGCCCAGCCACGACACACGCGTACAGCACGGCGCCCATTGCGACCGAGACGGTGGCCCCGCCGCGGGACGGGAGACCGACAGTGCTCAAAACCACCGCTCCAGGGTCGCCGAATCGTCCACGTCCCCACCGGACAGATCGCGAATCGAGAGCAGGAGCCCGCGCACCTCGGGCTCGTGGCCCGGAAGGCTCGCGAGCTGCTCGGCCGCGCCGCGGAGCGTGTTCAGCGCCACCTTCCGCGCCTCGGGAGGGATCTCCTCCCCATCCCGAGCCGCCACCGACGCGATCGCGGTGGCGTAGGCGGTGCCCAGGTGCTGGATCCGTACCGGGTCGCCGAGCGAGTCCGTCTCCGCCAAGGGACGGGCCCCGGGGCCTGGATCGAGCGACAGACCCACGGCGACGCCGGCCGCGAACACGACGATCGCAGCGGCCGCGCCGAGGAGCGGCCTCCGCCACCTCTTCCTCGACCGGTGGGGTCGGCCGCGGCGTCGCAGCGCATCGAGGACCTGCCTCCGCAGCGCCGGTCCCGGGTCTCGCTCGCGCGGCAGAGCCTCGAAGAGCCTGCGCTCTTCCTCCGTCCATTCGAATCGATCGTTTCGCTTCATCGTCTCCTCACGGTCTCAGTAGAGGGCGCAACGCGCGACGCGCCCGGTGTAGCCGGCTCCTGGACGTTCCTTCCTCGATCCCGAGCAGACGCCCGATCTCGGCGTGGGTGAATCCTTCCACGTCGTGGAGGATCACGGCGATCCGGAAGTCCTCGGGCAGGCGGGCCAGCGCTCGCTCGAGATCGACGACGGCGAGGGTGGTCGGGGGCGACGCGGCTCCCGCGGCTGCGGCCTTCCCGTCCCGTCGCCGGCGTTGACGACGACGCAGTACCTCCCTCGCGCAGTTCAACGTAAAGCCCATCAGCCACGTGCGGAGCGTGGAGTCCCAGCGGAACTCCTCCAATCTCCTGGACGCGCGGAGCCACGCCTCCTGAACCGCGTCCTCCGCGTCGGCCGTCGACCCGCCGACGACCCTCAACGCGAACTGGAAGAGCGCGGGGGTGTGGCGCTCGTACAGCTCGAGGAAGGCCGGCTCCCCCTCGCCGGCCAGGTACCTCTCCACCGCGTCGCGATCCGGATCCGGCGGGGGATCGGCCATCCGCCTCAACGGATCCCCGCCGCACTCCGGAGGCCAGGGCCTCCTTCACCGACGTCTATCGCCACACCGCGGATTTCGGCGCGGATTCCCACTTGATGTAGAACCTCTCGAGCACCGCCTCCTCCTCGTCCGGGGCGAGCACGAACCCGATGCTCCGCCACACGTCCTCACGCGGAAAGTACGCGAGGACCCGGATGTGTCCCTCCGCCTCGGCGAAGCCGTGGATCGGGCCGACCGGCCCCAGCGTCGAGCGAAGGTAGTCGTGGAGACGCTCCGCGCGACCGGGGCTCTCGTCCCCCAGACGGCGGAACAGCTCCACGAGGCGCGCCTTCTCGCCGGTCTCCATCGCATCGAACAGCATCCCGGCGATCCTCCCGGCCGGTGTGTCCGGCCACCGACCGTGGTAGCGGACCGGCTCCCCCCACACCACGGTGGAAGGCGGGTCCCGGGTGATGGTGCTCGCGATCCACTCCCGGAAGCTGGAGACCCGCACGTAGCCGTCGATGCTGCCGTAGGCGGGATAGCCGCGTGCAGCGGTGCCGAACGATCCAACGCCCGCCAAGTAGACCCGATCGTCTTTCTCCAGCAGGGCCGGGCCTCCGCTGTCGCCCGAGGCCCCCGCTCCCTCCAGGTCGGTCGCATCGGGATCGTCCGGCGCGTCGAACACGGTGTACAGCACGGTCCCGGTCGTACCCGCTACCTGGCTCGTGGCGCCGCGCACCACGGTCCCCTTCTCGCCCTGCCTCCCCGTCACACCGGTTCCCGTCTTTCCCCGACCCACGATCGTCACCACCCGACCCGCCTCGTCCGAGTCCGGATAGAGCGGAACGGGTTCCACCCCGTCGACGGCGCGGTCGAGCTTCAGCAGCGCCAGATCGTGGGTCCGCCCCATGTCGGGCCACCCGTGCTCCCATTCGGGGTGCAGGACGATCTTCTCGACCCCGAAGCGCTCCCGACCGAAATCCACCCAGGGGTCGTCGAAGGGCCCGGATTGGTCGATGACGTGGGCGGCCGTCACCACCCATCGGGGGGCGACGAGGGTGCTCTCCGCGCGATCCTCCACGTGACCCAGGACGTGGGCGAAGCGGGACCCGAGGGCGACGTAGAGGGAGTCCGGCCGGTCGTGGCGGCGAAGAATCTCCTCGTCGGGGCCGAGGCCGTGCGCGGTGGCGAAGGGGAGCAGGGCTGCGAGCAGGAAGAGCAAGCTTTTCATGTCCACCTCCATCGGGGGTGCGTGGGTCACGCGTCGGCGGCACCGTTTGCCCATGAGTGACGTGAACCCGGCAAAACGTTCCGAGAGGCGGATCGCGGGGTGCGGGTGATCCGGACGCCTCATCCCGCACCCTGTCGGCTCCGGAGCCGGGGATTACCTTGCTCCCGTCATGGCCGAGAGCCGACGGACGATCGCCGTTCTCGGCGGGGGGTCTGCGGGCCTCACCGCCGCCACGACCGCCGCCGAGCAGGGGGCGCGGGTGGTGCTCTTCCTGGGGCCCGAGCCGGAGCGGGCCTCCCTCTGCATGAACCGCGGCTGCATGCCGTCGAAGGCGATGTTCGAAGCCCTCGACGCGGTCCACCGCGGTCGCCGGCGGCTCGGGACGCGCGCCGGCCCTCTCGACGCCGACGCGCTCCTCGCCACCACGGTGGCGTGGAAGGACCGCGAGATCGCCCGCTTCCGGGCATTCCGCCAGGGATCGATCCGCCGCCACGCCGGCGAGGACTTCGTCCTCGTGCCCCACCCGGCCCGCTTCGTCGACCCCCACACGCTCGAGGCCGCCGGCCGGAGATACGAGGCCGACGCGGCCGTGATCGCCACCGGATCGACCCCGATCCTCCCGCCGATCGAGGGCCTCGAGGAGGTGGCCGAAGCGGTGTGGACGAACGAGGAGATCCTCGAAAACCGCACGGTGCCGGAGTCGCTCCTCGTGATCGGCGCCGGCGCGGTCGGCCTGGAGTTCTCCCTCCGCTACGCCCGCCTCGGCTGCGCCGTCACCGTGGTCTCCCACACCTCCGTGCTGCCCCGCTTCCCGACCGACTTCGGTCGCCGGATCGCGGAGATCTACGAGCGGGAGGGCCTCCGGATGGTGCCGGGCCGCACCGTCACCCGCATCGGCCGCGACGCCGAAGGGTGGCTCGTGTGCGACACCGAGGGCGAGGACGGAGCCGAGCCGCTGGTGGCCCATCGGGTGCTGCTGGCCGCCGGACGGCGGCCGAACCTGGACGGGGTCGGTCTCGATGCGGCCGGGGTGGAGCCCGCCGAGGACGGCACCCTCGAGGTGGGCGACGACATGCGGATCGCCGGCCACGACCACCTCTTCGCCGCCGGCGACGCAGGGGGACGGAGGATGGTCGTCCACCTGGCCCACATCGAGGCCGGGATCGCCGCCGAGAACGCCGCCACCGACGGGGACCGCTCGTGGGCGAAGAAGGCGAACCTGCAGGTGGTCTTCTCCGATCCCGAGTTCGCCTTCGCCGGGATCTCCGCCGCCGACGCCGAGGAACGGGGCCGCTCCGTGGTCACGGCCCGCAAGGAGAGCCGCCTCGTGGGAAAGCTCCACCTCGCGGGCGACGATCACGGCTTCGGCGAGTTCGTCGCCGACGCCGACGACCACACCCTGATCGGCGCCGGCCTGCTGTGCGGGGACGCGGGGAACCTGATCCACCTGCCCGCCCGATTGATCGAGCACGGCCACACCGTGCACGAAGCCGCCGCGGGAGAGTTCTACCACCCCACGAAGATGGAGATCGCGACCGCCCTGATCGACGATCTGTGCCGGCGGCTGGGCGGCGCGCCGCCGTGCCGCGCGCCGGAGTGAGTCGGACGACCCTCCCCGGGTTCCTGCTCCCGTTCCTGCTCGCCATCACGCCCGCTCCCGCGCCGGGCCAATCCGGGGACGGCAGAGCCGGTGCCCCCCGGCCGACGGTCGGGATCGCCCTGAGCGGCGGCGGGGCGCGGGGCCTCGCCCACATCGGCGTCCTCCGGGCGCTCGAGGAGATGCGGGTGCCGATCGACCGGATCGCGGGCACCAGCATGGGGGCCCTCGTCGGCGGCCTCTACGCGTCGGGCCTCTCGCCCGACGAGATCCAGGCCGCCATCGAGCAGGCCGACTGGCCACGGCTGCTCGCGGAGAAGCCGCCCCGCTCGTCGCTCGGCTTCCGGGGCCGCGCCCTCGACCGGAGCTACTCCGTGGAGACGGAGCTCGGGATCGCCGGCGAGCCCGGTCTCCGGCTGCCGGCCGGCCTCTCGGCGGGCCAGGACATCGTGCTGCTGCTCCGACGCCTCACCCTCCCGGTGGCTCCAGTCGAGGACTTCTCGGAGCTCCCGATCCCCTTCACGGCGGTCGCCACCGATCTCGAGACGGCCGAGCGCGTGGCCCTCGGACGGGGAGACCTGGTCGAGGCCCTCCGGGCCAGCATGGCCTTTCCCCTCGTCTTCTCCCCGGTGGAGCGCGAGGGGCGCCTGCTCGTCGACGGGGGCATCGCCGACAACCTTCCGGTCGATCTCGCCCGGTCCCCGGGCGTGGACGCCGTCGTCGCGGTCGACGTGATCCCGCGCCTCGAATCGGGCCAGGAGCTCCGGGGTCTGACCGGGATCCTCGGCCAGCTCACGACGATCCTCTCCCGCCGGGGCGTCGCCCGTCAGCTCGCCTCCGCCGACCTCGCCATCGTGCCGCCACTCGAGGAGTTCGGGCTGTTCGACTACCGCCGGGCCGGCTCGATCGTCGCGCGGGGCGAAGCGGCGGTTCGGGCCCGGGCCGAGGAGCTGCGTCGTTGGGCCCTGTCCCCCGCGGAGTACGCGGCGTACCGTGCGGCGCGCCCCCGCCCTCCCGAGGTGCCGGACCGGATCGGCCGAATCCGGTTCCGCGCCCCCGGGTGGGTCGACGATCGGCTGCTCCGCGCCCGGGTCGAGCTCGAGCCGGGCGATCCGATCGAGCCGGAGCGGCTCGCGCGCGCCGCCGAAGCGGTGTTCGCCATCGGGGAGTTCGAGCGGGTCGGCTACGACGTGGCCGCGGTCGACGGACGACACGCGATCGTGATCCACGCGCACGACGAGCCGGCCGGCGGAAGCACCCTGCGGCTCGGGGTCGAGCTCCTCACCGACTCCGCCGGCGCCGGCTTCCGCACCGGCCTCGTCACCTTCACGGCCTCCGCCGCCTGGATCCGTTCCCGGATCGGGGCGCGGGCCGCCGAATGGACCACCGAGGCGAGGGTCGGCCAGAGGCTCGGGCTCCGCACCGAGTTCCACCAGCCGATCGATTTCGCGGGCCGGTGGTTCGTCGAGCCGTCCGGCGGATTGGAGCGGATCTCGCAGCCGGTCTTCGGAGCGGGACGGCTCCTCGCCGAGTACGACGTGACGCGGGCCCGGGCGGGGCTCGCCGCAGGGCGGGTGATCGGCCGGTCGATCGAGCTGCGAGCGGGTCTCTTCGCCTCCCGCGTCGACGCCGCTCTCGACCCCGAGCCCCCCTCCACGCCGCCCGATCCCGCCGGCGAGCCCCGGCTTCCGGACCTCGAGGAGAGGGTCGTCGCCGCCGAGGCGTCCCTCGTGGTCGACCACCTGGACGACCTGAACCTCCCCCGCGGGGGAGTCCTCCTCTCCGTCCGCCTCCGCTCCGCGCGGGAGGCCCTGGGCTCGGAGCGGTCCTGGGACCGGCTGGCGGTCGAGGCGAAGGGGTTCCTCGGCCGCGGGCCCCGAACCGGCTTTCTCGCATTCGAGGCCGGATCGGCCCTCGGCACCGACCTCCCCGCCCACGAGGAGTTTCTGCTGGGGGGCCTCCTCTCGCTCTCGGGCTTCGCCGAGGGCGAGCTGCGGGGACGCTACTACGGGGTCGGCCGGGCCGGAGGCTACCGGCGGATCGCCACCGTCCCCGCCGATCGCGGCGTGTACGTCGGGACGTGGGTCGAGGCGGGGGCCGCCTGGACCGAGAGCCGGGAGATCGATCTCGAGGATCTTCGGTGGGCGTGGACCGCCGCGGCGATCGCCGAGACCCCCCTGGGGCCCGCCTATCTCGCGTTCGGCGTGTCGGAGGAGGGCCGGGACCGGATCTACGTGGGGCTGGGCCGGCGGCTCTGAGAGCTTGCGGTCGGGAGGGCCGGGGGGCGACCTTCCCTCCACGATGTCCGACCCCGATTCCCTCGACCGCCTGATCGTCGTCGGCGACCGGGTGCTGATCGAGCCCGACGAGGGCGAGGATCGCACCGAGGTGGGCCTCTACCTCCCCCGCTGGGCCGTCGAGAAGGAGACGGTGCAGGCCGGGCGGATCGTGGCGTGCGGGCCCGGCAACCCCGTGCCCGACCCCGGGTCGATGGAGGAGGAGCCGTGGAAGACGGCGGACTCGACCCCCCGCTACGTCCCGATGCAAGCCCGGCCCGGCGACTACGCGATCTTCCTCCGGAAGGCGGCCGTCGAGGTGAAGTTCGAGGGGAAGACCTACCTCATCGTCCCCCAGGGGGCGATCTTGCTGCTCGACCGGGGCGGGCTCTGAGCCCGATCCTCGGCGGGGCTACTCCGCGCTCGTCCGGCTTCCCATCTCCCTGTCCAGCATGAGCAGGGCGGCCCGGTCGTCGCCGGCCATCTCCAGCTGCTCGACCAGCTGGAGCGCGCTCGCCTCCTCCTCCACCTGCTCGATCACGAACCACTGCATGAGCGCTTCGGTGGAATAGTCCCTCTTCTCCTTGGCGAGATCGTACAGGTCGTTGATCTTGCCGGTCACCTTCTTCTCGTGCTCGAGCGCCCGCTCGCAGGCGTCCAGCGGGGAGTCGTAGTCGTGGGGCGGGGCGTCGATCGCCTGGAGCTCGACCCGTCCGTTCCGGTCCAGCACGAAGTCGTAGATCTTCATCCCGTGCCCGATCTCCTCCTCCCGCTGCATCCGCATCCAGTGGGCGAAGCCCGTCAGGTTGTTCGCCTCGAAGTACTCGGCCATCGAGAGGTACAGGTAGGCGGCGTGGAACTCGTCGTTGATCTGGTCGTTCAGCGCGCTCTGGAGCGAGTCGCTCAACATGCCGTCTCTCCTCCGTCCAGGGGAATCTTCACCGGAATCGTAATGGTTACTAATTATTAAATGTTCTCGATCTCTTGTCCACGTTCCGTCACCAGGACGATCGTCCCCACGTGCTCCCGGCTCTCGAGCCGCCGGTGGGCGTCGGCCGCTTCGAAGAGCGGGACGGTGGAGTCGATCACCGGGCGCACCTCGCCCGATTCCATCAGCGGCCACACCTCGGCCTCCAGGGCGCCGGCGATCGTCCCCTTCTCCGCCGGCGAGCGCGCTCGCATGGTGGAGCCGGTGATCGTGAGCCGGCCCAGGAGCAGCGACAGCAGGTCGATCGTCCCCTCCCGCCCCTCCAGCATCGCGATCTGGACGAGCCGGCCCCCCGTCCGGAGCAGCGACAGGTGGGGCTTCACTCGCTCTCCACCGAGGATGTCGAGGATCACGTCGACGCCCTCCCCGCCGGTCGCCTCCCGCGCGGCCTCGTCGACCGATTCACGGGTGTGGTCGACGCCCCGCTCGGCGCCGAGCTCCTCGCACGCCCGTCGCTTCCGCTCCCCGCCCGCCGATGCGATGACCCGCGAGCCGCGAGCGGCCGCGAGCTGGATGGCGGTCGTTCCGATCCCTCCCGCCCCCCCGTGGACGAGGAGCCACTCGCCGGGAACGAGCCGGCCGCGCCCGAAGACGTTGTCGTACACGGTGAAGAAGGTCTCGGGGATCGCCGCCGCCTCCACGAAGTCGAGGCCGCCGGGGACCGGCAGCACCTGGACGACGGGCGCCACGCACCACTCCGCGTAGCCGCCCCCGGCCAGGAGCGCGCACACCCGCTCCCCCTCGCGGGGCCGATCCACTCCGGGACCCCGTTCGGCCACCACCCCGGCTACCTCGAGCCCCGGCACCTCGGTGACGCCGGGCGGTGGAGGGTAGGTCCCTTCCCGTTGCATCGCGTCGGGACGGTTGACCCCGGCGGCCGCGACCTCGATCAGCACCTCCCCCTCGCCCGGTTCGGGGACCGCCCGCTCGACGGGACGCAAAACTTCGGGCCCACCCGGCTCGTCGATCTCGATCGCGATCATCGCCCCGGCCGCGCTCCCGTCACTCCGCGCCGGGCTCCACGGTGTCCGCCGGAACCGTTCCCTCCGCCGCAGGGCCCGCTTTCCAGGCGTACGTGAGCGCCAGGGTCCCGATCCTCTGGTTGAGGCCGGTGATCGGAACGACCACCTGCCAGGCCCCCTCCCCGGTGCGGCTCACCCGCGTCCCCCGGGCCCCGGCCTCCGCCCCGGCGATCGTCCCGCTCAACGGCTCGCCCACGAGGCTCTGGTCCGTGGAGACCTGGATCGTGTCGCCGGCCGTCGCGAAGAGCGCCCGCTCCACGCCGGGCTCGGCGACCATCCGATCGAGCAGCGTCTCGATCCTCCCGTAGTTCTCCTCCATCGCCTCGTCGCGCACCGCGAGCCCCAGCGGAGTCGCCGCCAGGCCGAGCAGGCGGCGGGTGGTCTCGTCCACCGCCTCCCGGGTCCGCTGCTCCCACCGCTCGCGCTGCTCGGCGAGTCGGTCCTCGGCCCGGTCCGCCGCCATCTCCTTCCAGATCCACATGCCGAGGAGCAGCACGACGAGGAGGCCGATGACGCCCCACAGGAGCCCCGACCCTCCCCGACCGTTCGACTCCCCCCGGTCCTCCGCCGCGTCCCGCTCGCGCTCTTCTGCCGCCATGGTCGATCCTCCTTGCTCCGGTTGCCGCTCCTCCCGCCGCTTTCCCGCCGCCCCGTCGCCAACCTAGGCGCGAAACCCGATCCGGGCGACACTCGTAGAGAGGGGCGAGTGACGAAGTTGTCTCCCGATGGAGGGACCGATGATCGAAGTTCTCGCGCTGTTCGCATGCCTCGCCCTGCTGGCCGCCCTGGAGCCGACGCCCGCGCAGACGCGCCACCGCGCCCGTCGCGCGAGGATCCGGTCGCCGGGCCCCTGACCCGGGCCGGGCACCACGGCGTGATCCACGGTCGCGCGACGTCGCCTGCGAGAGAAGCCTCACCGGGGTAGAATCCCGGCCGATGGCTCCGCCCCGCTACTCCGAGCGTGCCCTTCCTCCCTACCGGTTCGTTCCGGGCCGATCCCCTCACCCGCATCGCGATCCCGGCGGCTACGCCCGCGGCGAGCCTCCTCCCGAGATCCCCGACTGGGAGGTGGACGAATGGGAGACGCTCGGGTGGTGGCTGCACGCGATCGACCTGTTCAACCACCGTTTCTGGTGGGCGTGCCACGAGGTGCTCGAGGGAATGTGGAAGGCGGCCGGCCGCACCACCCCGCGGGCCCGCTTCGTCCAGGGGCTCCTCCAGATCGCCGCCGCCCACCTGAACCACCGGCGCGGACACAGCGACGCCGCGCGATCGCAGGCGGAGCGGGGGCTGGAGAAGATGGAGGGGGCCTTCGATCGGGCCGTCGTCATGGGGATCGACGTCGGAGACTTCGCCCGCGAGACGCGCCGGGCCCTTTCGCGGCCCGACGCCCCGTCCGCGACGATCGAGCTCCGCCTCGGCGGGGACGATTGAACCGCTCGGAGGCGCCGGCTAGATTCCTCCGTTCCGTGACGCGCTCGCAGATCGCCGCCCCGGTCGTCCTCGCCGCCCTTCTGTTCCCGCCCGGCCCGGCCCCCGCGCAGGAGATCGCGCCCATGGAGACCTCCCCCGCCGGTCACCCCGCCGTCCGTCGGGCGCTCGAGCACGTCGCCGAGACCGAGGAGCGGACGATCTCCGAGCAGATCGCGATCTGCGAGATCCCCGCGCCGCCCTTCGGCGAGGCCGAGCGAGCGGCCGCCTACCGCGACCACTTGGCCGCGCTCGGCCTCGAGCGCGTCCGGATCGACGCCGAGGGCAACGTGATCGGCGAACGGCCGGGAGCGGGCGAGGGGCCGACGGTGGTGCTCTCCGCCCACCTCGACACCGTCTTCCCCGAGGGGACCGACGTCACGGTCGAGCGGGAGGGGCCGGTTTTGAAGGGCCCGGGAATCGGCGACGACTGCCGGGGTCTCGCGGTGCTGCTCGCCATCGTCCGCGCGCTCGACTTCGCCGGGATCGAGACCCGGGGGGACCTCCTCTTCCTGGGGACGGTCGGCGAGGAGGGGCGCGGTGACCTCCGGGGCGTCCGGCACCTCTTCACCTCGGAGATCGGCGACCGGATCGACGCCTTCGTCTCCGTCGACGGGGGCGGGCTCGACCTCGTCAAGGACGCCGTCGGCAGCCATCGGTACCGGGTCGTCTACTCCGGTCCCGGCGGCCACAGCTACGGCGACTTCGGCATGCCGAGCCCGATCCACGCGCTCGGCCGGGCGATCGCGAGGATCGCCGAGCTCGAGGTCCCCGAACACCCCAAGACGACGTTCAACGTCGGCGTGATCGAGGGCGGCACCTCGATCAACTCGGTCGCCTACGAGGGCTCCATGCTGGTCGACCTGCGCTCGCTCGACCCCGCCGAGCTGGCCGACCTGGACGCCCGCTTCCGCGAGGCGGTGGAGGCGGGCCGCGCCGCCGAGAGCGCGCGGGATCCCGACACCCCGCTGGCGGTGGAGGTCGAGAACGTCGGGATCCGCCCCGCCGGCACCCAGCCCCACGACGCCCCGATCGTCCGGGCCGCGGTGGATGCCGCCGAGCCGCTCGGCTTCGAGCCCGCCCTGAAGGCAGCGAGCACCGACGCCAACATCCCGATCTCCCTCGGGGTGCCCGCGATCACGATCGACGGCGGAGGCGAGTCGGAGGGCGCCCACTCCCTCGAGGAGACGTTCGACACCACCGACAGCCACCTGGGCTCGCAGTGGGCGCTTCTGACCGCGATCCATCTCGCCGGGCTCCGATGAGCGGCGAGGCGGAGTCGGTCCGGATCGACCGTTGGCTCTGGGCCGCGCGCTTCTACAAGACCCGCTCGGCCGCCACGCGGGCGGTGCGGGCCGGCAGGGTCCGGGTGAACCGCGTCCGGCCGAAGAGCAGCTCTCCGGTCTCGGTGGGCGACCGGGTCGAGGTTCGAAAGCCCCCCTACGTCACCGAGCTGGTCGTGAAGGGCCTGGCGGTGAAGCGGGGCCCGGCGAGCGAGGCCGCGAAGCTGTACGAGGAGACGCCGGAGAGCCGTCGGGCCCGCGAGCGGAGAGCGTGGCAGATGCGCCACGTGCCGGTTCCCCGCTACGAGGGGAGGGGCCGGCCGACGAAGAAGGAGCGCCGCGAGCTGGACCGGCTGCGAGACGAGCTCCGGCCCGGCGGAGGGTGAGTCAGAACCGCAGCCGCACCGTTGCCCCGAACAGGTGGGAGCCGAACGAGAATTCCCCGTTGGTGAACGTCTCCGCGTCCGCTCCCGGCGGAACCGGGACGGAGCGCCCGCGCCGGTCCTCCTGGAACAGCACCTGGTAGGCGAGATCCAGCGTGAACGTCTCCGTCAGCGGCAGGGTCGCCCCGATCATCCCCTGGTTCCGTGACGCCTCGGGGAGCAGCGGGGTGACCGCCCGGGTCGGGGACGCCTCCTCGTTCCAGAAGTAGCCGAACCGTCCCTTGTAGCCGTCCTCGAACGCCCAGGCGGCGCCCAGCCGGATCCCGTTGGTGTCGTCGTAGTTCTCGACCAGCACCTCGGTCGGGGTGGCGGGGTTCGAGAATTCGAGCACGACCCGGTCGAAGCTCGACCACTCGGTCCACTGCCAGTCGCCGTGGAGGGTGAGCCGGTCGGTGGCGTCCACGGCGACGCCGGCCACGAGCTGGGCCGGCATCTCGATCACGGTGGAGACCCCCTGGTCGCCCAGCGGGCCGTTGGCCGCGAACGCCCCCTGGAGAAAGCCGTCGATGGGCGTTCCCGCCGGCGCCCCGAGCGGATTGTCCGCCGGCAGGGTGATCCCCGTCTCGATCTGCCGGAACTCCGCTTCGCCGTCGTCGTACTCGATCTCGACCCCCGTCATGTACCGCAGCCCGAGGGAGACGCGCTCGGTGACCCGCGCCCGGACGCCGAGGTTGGCCCCGTATCCGGTCTCCCGGCCCGACTCCAGGGCGGCGGTGCCGAAGTCGGTGCCGGGGGGC
This sequence comes from Gemmatimonadota bacterium, assembly GCA_033722155.1. Taxonomy (GTDB): domain Bacteria; phylum Gemmatimonadota; class Gemmatimonadetes; order JACCXV01; family JAHWKZ01; genus JAWVZN01. The sequence goes on from JAWVZN010000009.1 coordinate 38,649, forward strand.
ACGAGGCCGATCTCGCCGAAGGTGGTGCCGGCCGGCACGCCGGCCTCCGGCATCGCCGGAACCGGAAACGCCGCCAGGTCGAGCCGCCGGTTCAGCTCGACCGAGCTCACCACGAGCGTCGGCCCGCCTCCGACCGCGAAGCGGCCGTCCTCGCTGCGGAACGAGACGGTCGGCTGCACGTAGATCGACTGGAGGCGGTTGTCGAAACCGACGAAGCGCCCTTCGAAGTCGAGCGGCCACTTCGTCTGCAGCCCGTAGGGCGCGAAGACGCCGAGCCCCGCGCTCCAACGCTCGCCGAGCCCCCTCGTGACGTAGGCGTGAGGAACGACCGCGATGTCGGAGTCGAGGTCCGTGCTCCCTCCGGCGTCGGCTTCGAACTCGCCATCGGCCACGATCGCCGTGGCCCCGAAGGTGACCCTCCACTCCTCGCCGGAGGGCAGGGCGGCGGGGTTGAAGAAGATCGCCGAGCCGTCATCGCACGGCTCGGCCACCGCCGCGCCGGCGCGCCCCATGACGCAGGTGCCCTGCTCGTACACCCCGAACCCCTGGGCGTGCGCTTCGCCGGCGGACAGGGCGATCGCGGCGACCGTCACCGCCGCGGCGACCATCGTGCTCGCGCTCGATCGAACCATCCTTCACCCCTTCCGTCGCGGCGGCCGGCGTACCGTGACCCTGCGCGACCGTACCCGTCGGCCTCCTGGTGCGCCGTCAGTCAGGATACGGGGGGAGCGGAGCGGTCGACGGTACACTGGCGAGGCGTCGACCGATCGACCCTCCGGGAAGGAGTCTCCGATGGCCGAGTTCCGGAACGTGATCCTCGGCGGCGGCGTCGCCGCCGCCTACGCCGCCAGGGAGTACGCCGAGCGGGGCGGTGAACCCGGCACCCTAGCCGTCGTGACGGCGGAGGACCGCGCGCCCTACGACCGGCCCCCGCTCTCGAAGCGTGTCCTCCAGGGGGAGATGGAGCCCGGCGAGGCGATGGTCGAGGACGCCGGGTTCTACGCGGAGCACGGCATCGAGCTGTCGACCGGCACCCGGGTGGTGGCGGTCGACCTCGAGAACCGCCGCCTCGAGGCGGCGGACGGCCGGGAGATCGGCTGGGAGAGCCTCCTTGTCGCGACGGGCTCCCGCGTGCTCCGACTCGACGTGCCCGGGGGCGAGCTGGGGAACGTCTTCACCCTCCGCACCGCCGGCGACGCCGACCGGATCCTGGGTGCTCTCGAGGACGCCGAGCGCGCGGTCGTGGTGGGTGGGGGGTTCATCGGCACCGAGGTGGCCGCCTCGATCCGGCAGCGGGGACTCGACGTCGCGCTGGTCTTTCGCGAGGAGCGGCTCCTCCAGGGCCGACCCCTCGCCCCCGAGATGTCGGAGCAGTACGCCTCGACCTACCGGGACCGCGGCGTGGAGCTGCTCTCCGGGGAGACGGTGGTCCGTTTCGAGGGCGCCGCCCGGGTCGAGCGGGTGATGCTCGAGTCCGGGCGGGAGCTGGAGGCGGACCTCGTGGTCGTCGGGATCGGCGTCGTTCCCGAGACCCGCCTCTTCGAGGGGAGCGCCGTCGAGGTCGACGACGGCATCGTGGTGGACGAGAACCTCCGGACCGCCGTGGACGGGGTGTACGCGGCCGGCGACGTGGCCCGCTGGCCCGACCCGGTCTTCGGGAAGCGCCGTCGGATCGAGCACTGGGACAACGCCGCCGCGCAGGGCCGCCACTGGGCCCGCTCGGTCCTCGGCGAGCCCGAGCCGTTCGTCCATCTTCCCTACTTTTTCTCCGACGCGTTCGACCTGTCGTGGGAGTACTGGGGGGACCGCGAGGAGGGCGACGATCTCGTCTACCGGGGCGAGGTCGCCTCCGGCAGCTACAGCGCCTGGTGGCTGGCCGGCGAGCGGGTGGTGGCCGCGTTCGTCATGGACCGTCCCGCCGAGGAGGGGGAGGCCGCCATGGAGTGGATCGAGTCCGGGGAGAGCGTCGACCGCGGCCGGCTGCGGGACGAGGAGCGCTCGCTGATCCAGCCGTAGCCGGCCGGAACGGGCCCGACCGGCTACGCCTCCCAGGTGATCTCCCGCTCCCCGATCTCCTCGAGCGAGAGGCCCCGCCAATCCTCGAGCTTGCCGGAGAGGTGCTCCAGGAAACCCCGGTCCCGGGCGGGGATCTCGGCGGTGTAGACGCTCTCGCGGCCGTCGGGCGTGTTGACGGAGGCCTGGATCAGCACGCTCGACTCCGCCACGCCTCCGCTCTCGTCGACGTCGGCGAAGCGGACCTCCTTCAGGCGGGCCTTGTTCCAGTCGATCTGCTCGCTCCCGGCCGCTCCGGCCTCTCCACGCCACCCTTTCGGCGGCCACTGGGTCACCAGCGGGTGGTCCTTCAGCCTCGTCGTCGGCACGGCGATCCTCCCGGAAGGGGATGGGATGTCGGGCGATCGAACGTCGCCGTGCAGCATGGCCGGTCCCGCGCGCCGACGCCGTACGACGGCCGACGGACGCGCGTCACGTGGCCGGCGGGCGGTGATGCTCCCGCAGGCCCGGCCGGAGCGCCAGCCAGCAAGCCGCCAGGATCACGGGGGTGAGGGCGAGCGCGGCCGGGCGGGCCCCGACGGCGTCGCCCAGGATCCCCGCGCCCAGAACGCCGATCGAGCCCGCCGCCCACGCCAGCCCCATCACCACCCCACCGCCCATGGCCGCGCTCTCGCCGGCCACCTCGAGGGCGATCACCACCACCGGCGTCAGGATCGCCTGGTTCACCAGACCGGCGGCCGCCGCGAAGGCGAGGGTGGTCGCTCCTCCACCCGCCAGCGCGATCGCCCCCACGTGCGCCGGGAAGGAGAGAGCCGCCAGTCCCGCGATCAACCAGCGGCGATCGATCCGGTCGGCGAGGAAGCCGCCGAGCAGGGTCCCGCCCGCCTGACCGGCGAGGTAGACGCTCAGCACGACCGCGCCGGCCGCCTCGGTGCCCCCCGCCTCCGCGATCACGATCGGCTCCATCGTGAGGAAGAGCCGCTGGAGGAACGCCGAGGCCGCGCTGATCGCGAAGACGAGGCCCACCGGACCGACGAGCAGCTCCGGCAGACGGCGGATGGACGGCGACGGCGCCCCCAGGGCCCGGGGGGTCCCGCTCGGAAGCAGCGGCCAGAAAGCGACCGCGATCAGGATCGCCGGAACCATCGCGACCCACATCCCCTCGAGCCCCACCCAGGCGACCAGGCCCACCGCCGCCACCGGCCCCACCGCCAGGCCGACCGCCCCGCCGAAGGAGAAGACGGCGTGGCGCATCCCGCTTCCTCGTCCCTCCCCGGCCCGGACCGCGATCGAGGCGCCCGGGGGATGGAAGGCGGCGCTCCCCAGACCTCCCGCCACGAGCAGCGCCATCAGGATGGCGAAGCTCGGCGCCAGTCCCATGCAGGAGAGGAACACCCCCGAGAGGATCGGCCCCGCCACCACGAGCGTGCGCCGGCCGAACCGGTCGGCGAGGTGGCCGAGGGCGGGCTGGGCGAGCGAAGCCGCCAGCGAGAGGGTCATCATGAGGGTCGCCGCCAGCGTGATCGAGAGGTCCAGCTTCCCCATGATCCGGGGGAGCAGCGGCGGGAGGAACGCCGTGTAGGCGTCGTTGACGCCGTGGAGCACCGAGAGCCCGGCGGCGATCGCCAGGGGATGGGCCGCGCGGCGGGCCGCGGAGGGGGCGGGACGATCCTCGCTCAGCGGTCCTCGCCCCCGCCACCGACCAGGCGGACCCCTGCGCCGCGGACCGTCTCCAGGACGACGTCGGCCCCCGCCTTCCGGAGCTTGCCGCGGAGCCGGGAGAGGTGGACGTCGACCACGTTTGACGCCGGGTCGAAGTTCATGTCCCACACCTTCTCCAGCAGTTCCGTCCGGGGCACCACCTCCCCCGGCTGCGCCAGGAAGTGCTCGAGGATCGCGAACTCCGTCGGGGTGAGGTCGAGCTCGTCGGTCCCGATGTGGGTCTCGTGGGTGATCCGGTCGAGGGTGAGATCGCCGAAGGAGAGGCGCTCACCGAGCCCGGTCCCCCTCCCGCGCCGGACCAGGACCCGCACCCGGGCGCGAAACTCCGCGTCGGAGACCGGCTTTCTCACGTAGTCGTCCGCCCCGGCGTCGAGCCCCCGGACGACCGCCTCCTCGTGGTTCATCCCCGTCAGGATCAGAACCGGCGTGCCGTCCCCCTCCCGCCGAAACTCCCGGAGGATCGTGAGGCCCATGCGGTCGGGCAGCTCGAGGTCCAGCACGATCCCGTCGTAGTCGTGGACGAACGCCATCGCCCGCGCCTCCTCGCCTTCGTGGACGAGGTCGACGACGTATCCCTGCTCCGTCAGCAGGCGCTCCAGCGAGCGCCCCACCGATCGGTCGTCTTCCACGATCAGGATCCGCATTACGAAATCGTAATACGAATGTACCCGGGCGGTGGCCGACCGTCCGGTACTCCTCCCTCGGCGGGCTCCCTGCCGACCCGTTACCTTCCCGCCGATGCAACCCCCCGAGTTCGACTGGACCCGCACCGACTGGAGCACCTGGCTCGACGCCGCCCGGGCGTTCGCCCTTCCCCGTCTGGTGGAGAGCCTCGGCTGGATCCTCCTCGCCGCGGCCCTCTGGCTTTTCGCGCGCTGGCTCCTCTCCCGGGCGGAGAACCGGCTCGTCGCCCTCACCGAGACCCATGTGGACGACCTCCTCGTCATCCTGCTGCGGCGGGTCCTCCTCCTCTCGATCGTCTTCTGGGCGCTCGTCCGGATCGCGGGGCTGTGGGAACTTCCGCGCCTGGCGGACTTCCTCGCCGCCGTGTGGATCGTGGCGCTCGCGTTTCCGATCGCGGGCTTCGTCGCCGACGCCCTGGCCATCCTCGAGGAGCGGGTGGTCGACCGCACCGCGACCACCCTCGACGACACCGCGCTCCCGCTCCTGAACAAGATCGTCCGCTTCCTCGTCGTGGCCGTCGGGATCCTGATCGCCCTCGGGCAGGTAGGGGTCGACATCACTCCGCTTCTGGCCGGCGCCGGGGTGGTCGGGCTGGCGGTCTCTCTCGCCGCCAAGGATACCCTCTCCAACCTGATCGCGGGGATCCTCCTGATCCTCGACCGCCCCTTCCAGGTGGGCGACCGGATCGAGGTGTGGAACGCGCCGGAGGAGACGGGAACGTGGGGCGACGTGGTCGAGATCGGCCTTCGAGCGACCAAGATCCGCAATCCCGACAACCTGATCATCGTGATCCCCAACAACGAGATCATGCGGCGCGATATCGTGAACTACACCGCGTCGGGCCAGCACATCCGGCTGAGGATCCCGATCGCGATCGCCTACGACGCCGACGTCGACGAGGCCCGCCGCAGGATTTTGGAGGCGGCCGCGGGGGTGCAGGGCGTGAAGGAAAGCCCCGAGCCGGTCGTGATCCTCCGCCGCTTCGGGGAGTCGTCGGTGGACCTGCAGCTGAGGATCTGGATCGAGGACGCCCGGATGCGCCGGGCGATCGCCGACGAGATTACCGAGCGGGTGAAGGAGCGCTTCGACGAGCACGGCATCGAGATCCCGTACCCGAAGCGGGATCTGTACCTGCGGGAGACGCCCGGGGAGAGAGGTTTCCTCGAGCCGGAGGAGCCCTCCGAAGCCTAGCTCGCCTCCCGCAGGGCGACCGCGATCCGGGCGGCGACTCCGGCGTTGCTCACGAGCAGGGCCCGGTTGGCGGTGAGCGATCGCCCCTCGGTGAGATCTGCCACCCGGTCGAGGAGCCACGGGGTGAGCGCCGGCCCCTCGACCCCCTCGCGATCCGCATCCTCCAGGGCCCGCTCCACCGCGGTCTTCCCCTCCTCGGGGTCGAGCGACGCCTCCGAGGGAGGGGGCACGCATACCAGGATCGCCCCGGGAAATCCGAGCCGGTCGGCCTCGCGCCGCATCGCCGCCACCTCCTCCGCCGACTCGGCGCTCGTCGCGAGGGGGATCCCGCTCCCCGACGTCCAGAAGGCGGGCCACTCGTCGGTCCCGAAACCCACCGCGGCCACCCCGAGGGACTCCAGCCGCTCGACCGTCGCCGGCAGGTCGAGGATCGCCTTGGCGCCCGAGCAGACGAGGACCGCGGGCGTGCGGGAGAGCTCCAGCAGGTCGGCGGATACGTCCTCGGGCCCGGGGCCGGCGTGGACCCCGCCGATGCCCCCCGTGACCGTCACCGGCACGGCGGATCTCCAGGCGAGAAAGAGGGTCGCCGCGACGGTGGTTCCGCCGTCGTCTCCGCGCGAGAGCGCGGCCGGCAGATCCCGGGTCGAGAGCTTCCTCCCGCTCGCCGCGACCCGCTCGCGCTCGGCCGGTCCCAGACCGACGATGGCGCGGCCCTCCACCGCGCCGACGAAGGCGGGCGTGGCGCCGGCCTCGCGCGCCGCCACCTCCATCCGCTCCGCGACGGACGCGCCGACGTCCCCGGGAAGACCGGTCGAGAGAAACGCGGTCTCGAGCGCCAGGAGCGGCCTCTCCCCCCGAAGCACGATCGTCGGCTCGCCCCGCTCGAGGCCCATCGAGCGCTTCGCTCAGGCCTCTTCGCAGGAACCGGCGCGGAGCAGCTGGTCGCACCGCTCGCACACCGGGTTCTCCTCCGGGCCTCCGGGCCGATCGCCCGGCTCGCCCGTGATCTCTTTGTATCGCGCGTCGTCTTCCGGGAACTCCTCGCAGTTCCGGCACCGGTGCCAGGTGCGCTCGTCGGCCGCTCGCCTCCACGCCATGTCCGTCCCTCCAGATCGAATCGCCGTACCACGGATCCGCGTCGAGCTCGATGATCGATGGCAAGAGTACAAAACGGGCTCGGCCGGGGCGAGGTTCCGGAGGATCTGCCCGACCCGGACGGGGTGGCGTGGGGACGTGTGATGATGGGGGCTGCCCGATTCGTGGTGGAATCTACCCGTCCGGAAGGGGCCGCTTCCGGGCGATGGCCCGTCGGGAGAGGAGGGCACGTTTCAGGTTCGCGGCCCGCTTCGGATCGACGGTGTGGAACTCGTACCACATCCCGCGGGAGTCGTGTGGCAAGAGGTCCCCGCGCATCCGCTCCCCCCAGACCGTCGTGAGGGCGACCCGCCTGCCGCCCGTTCCAGGAGCGGGCGCCTGTTCCCCGGTCTCCCGTTCGGAAGCGGAACCTCTCCGTTCCTCCGAAAACAGGTCGTCGACGAAGAACGCCGCCAGGATCGCCTGGACGTCGAGGTCATGGGTGCGGATCAGCTTCTCCTGGGCGTCGACCTCCCGGACGCTGACCGAGCGCATCTCCACCGGATCGAACGCGTTCACGAGGCCCTTCAGCCTCCTGCCGTCCGCCAGCACGAACGCGACGCGCTTCATTCCGACCTCTCCCCGCGGAGCGCCGAATCCCGCGATGTGGACTCGAGATTCATCCTCCACTGCACGCTTCTTTTATCCCCGGTCCGATCGGCGTGTCAAGTCCGGCCGGTCGAGTTGCGGAGAACCGTCGAAACGGGATGGACGTTCGCGCATTCGGAGACGGTATCCGGGCGGCGTGAGAGCCACCGTCCGATGCCGATCGAGGGGAACGGGTTGCGACTCGCTTTCCGTCCGCTTCGGCGCCGACCACGCTGACGTCGCCCGAGGTCCGAATTGTGGAAAGGAGACGGAAAAACCTCCGCTCGCCAGGATCGTTCGCTCGACTCGCCCGATTCGGAGGCATGGGTGGAACAAGCCCGCGAGCCGGTGCACCGTCGGTTCGCGCTTCATGATCCCCGGGTGATGGACCAGCCATCGATCACCCTCTCATCCGACATCCTTCCTTCTCCAATCGTGTCCCCATTTGGGGAGATAAAAGAGGAAGTCGACGGGGCGTCCGGAGGTTCGTTGTCTCGAAGCTGATCGGCCATCTATGACCGGGTCTCTGATAATCGCGTTTCTCGCCCTTTTCCCGTCAATCGGGGATGTCGCACTCAAGGCGCAAGGCCTCGTCCGGGTCACCCTCGCCATCGTAGACGGCGCGCTGCGGATGAGGCTGACCGGACGCGTCCACAAAGCGGTGCCCGCCGAGTCGGTCTCGGTCGTGCGTAGCGAGCAGGAGACCCACGAACAGCCACGATTCCCGATCTCCACGGAAAATCGGACATATCCCATACACTTACACGGCAACAAGAGAAACAAATATAGAAATTATTTATTATATGTTGATACGCATATGCTGCTTCAATGTGCGTTGGTTTCTCATTAAAAGAATTTTACTTCTAAATCATGATACCTATACGAATCAATAATGACAAACAGAATTATACTTTCAATCTCATTTCGAATATAATTAGGCAAAAGAAAGACTAATGCGAGCACCTTTGCGAACGATCGTGAAAACGCCACACGAAGGAAGGAGCGGGCGGAAAATGTCGAGCCGGACACATCCAGCCTTCATTCTCGGGACGGTGTTGATCTTCTCACTGGCTTGTTCGGAAGCGCCAGTCTCACCTCTACCCGGCCAGAACGGCGGCGGCCTGAGCGTCTCCGCCGCGGGTCCCTCCGTGAACGGAAGTGGACATTTCGAGGTGGGCGGTGCCGATCCCGGTCTCCGCTTTTTCACCAATCATGCTCGGATGCAGAGGGGTGAAGTCCGGGGTCAGTTCCTGGTTCAGCGGCAGAGATCCGGAGAAACCCAGCTTTCGGGGGAAGTGATCTGCTTCGAAGTCGTGGGGAACACCGCGCGTATCGGCGGCGTGGTAACCGCGCAGAAGGGATTGCCCGCCTGGCAGGGCGTCGACGTCTACTGGACCGTCGTTGACAATGGCGAGGGGAACGCGAGCCTGCCCGACCAGATCTCTCTCGTACACACCGTCTTCACCTCCGGAGGAGCGATCGCACAATCCCACTGCGATTCAGGCTTCGCGGTGGGCCTCAACGACGTGTTCGGGAACATCCAGGTGCGCCCGTAAAACCGGTATCGAGCAGAGCCGGCAGGGTGCCAGCCCGGCATGGCACTACAGGAGCGCCTGGCCGTTCTCCCCCATCGGGAATCGCGAGCCAGGGTGTTCGATCCTCATGGGCCGGACACTTGGCGATCCACCCGGAGCCATTCGGCCTCACCCTTTCCCTTTCCACGCGTTCGAGGAGACGCTCGACGGCCATCATGTCGAGACCTCTGATTCGTACAACCGCCACTTGTCCCACGCGTTGCATCCAGCCGAGCACGCGTCTTTTGATGCTCATGCAGAGCCATTGTCGGCCTCCTCCTCGTCCTTCCCTTCGGGGGTGGACCCACAGGATCAAACACGCAAAGCATCCCCAACGCCCGGGTCTTTCCGCACCCAAGACCGCCAGCGAGCCAATCGAGAACGTCGGCTGTCTCCCGCAGGGTACCTACCGTGATAATCCCCATGGAGGGGTACGCCCATCATCCCGTAGAGCTCATCAGCTTCCTTTCGGCGCTTCTCTGCGAATTCCTTGTCTTTTCACGAGGCCACCTCTCCAGTTTTCGAACCCCTGAAGAGGATTGGCCCTGGGAGCTGAAAAGCAAAACCCCCGGAGGCCCCAAGGCCCTGCGGGGGTTCGCCTCATCGATGGTCGGGGCGACTGGATTCGAACCAGCGACCTTCTGAACCCCATTCAGACGCGCTACCGGACTGCGCTACGCCCCGACGGTGTAGGGAACGGTGAAGATACAACGGTTTCCATTCGCTGTCACCGAGACCCCTTGCCCGCGCGAGGGATCCGGCGATCTTCCGGTCCCGTGATCTTCCACATCCCACTCCGAGGCGGGCGCGGTCCGGGAGCCGTGTTTCTGTCGGCGATCCTCGCGCTTCTCCTCGCCTGCGGCGGCGGGGACGACGCGGAGGTGTCCGCCGGCTCCGACACCGTCGGACAGGAGCCCGCGGTGGGCCCCTCCCCCCCGGTCGACACCGCACCGGGGTCCGTCGGAGAAACGGCGGCTCCCGAGACGGCACGCGAGGGAGAGACGGACGGCGTATTCCGGGGCAGCCTCACCTACGGCTTCGACCTCCAGGAGCTCGTCCCGTGCGGGGACGACCGTCGGCTCTGGGTGGTGGATCCGACCGGAGAGCTGTGGCGGCGCCACGGAACGCTCGCCGAGCCCGGGGAGGCGATCTACGTGGAGCTTCGGGGAAGGACGAAGGCGCCGGAGGGCGAGCAGGCGGAGTGGTACGACCGCACCCTCACCGTCGAAGAGATCGTGCGAGTCGAGGCCGAGCCCCCGGACGGCTGCTGACCGGCGCGGCCTCTCTCACCCCTTCACCGCGTCCAGGCTCACCACCGGCTCGTCTCCGACCACCTCGGCCCGGTGGACGGTCCCGGCGGGGACCTCCATCCGGTCGCCGGCCTCGAGCACGGCCTCGCCCTCCTTCGTGGTCATCCTGAACCGGCCCGACACCACCGCGTCGATCTTGTCGACGTCGTGGGTGTGATCGGGGAACACGGTTCCCGGCGAATACGTGTAGCGGGAGACCCGGTACCCCTTCGACTCGAGGATCTCCCGGAGCCGCTGCTCGCTGAACTCCCCGTCCCGATCCTCGTCCCACCGTTCGATGTCCATTCTGCTCCTCCCTTCCCTGTTGTCCGCTCTCCGCCGTCACGATACACTGCGGTCGGCCCGATGCTCCAGAGGCTGCCCTGACCCCTTCGGACGAACGCCCCGCCCTCGCCCGGCTCCGCGGCTGGCATGCCGGCGGCGAGACGTTCCGCTTCCGGGACCACCCGATCTTCCACCGCGTCGAGGGCGAGGGAGAGCCCCTCCTCCTCGTCCACGGCTTCCCCACCGCCTCGTGGGACTGGCACCGCGTGTGGCCCGCGCTCGTCGAGCGCTTCCGCGTGGTCGCGCCCGACCTGCTCGGCTTCGGCTTCTCGGCCAAGCCCGCCGGCCACGACTACTCGATTCTCGAGCAGGCGGACCTGTGCGAGGCGCTCCTCCCCCGCGTCGGGATCCACGAGCCCGTCCACCTCCTCGCCCACGACTACGGGGACACCGTGGCCCAGGAGCTACTCGCCAGGGGAGCCGCGCTTCGCACCATCTGCCTGCTGAACGGCGGCATCTTCCCCGAGGCGATCCGGCGGCGGCCGATCCAGCGTCTGATCGAGGGGCCGCTGGGGGCGGTGGTGGCCCGCCTGATGACCGAGGGGCGCTTCGGCAGGAGCTTCGCCGCGATCTTCGGCCCCGAAACCCGTCCGACCGGCGACGAGCTGGCCGCCTTCTGGGAGCTGATCACCGCCCGCGGCGGCAAGCGGATCGTCCACCGGATCGCCCGCTACCAGGAGGAGCGGCGACGACATCGGGAGCGGTGGGTGGGCGCCCTGCTGGGGGCGGACGTGCCGGTCCGGGCCGTGATCGGCCCCGCCGACCCGATCAGCGGGGCCCGGATGGCCGAGCGGTGGCGAGAGCTCCACCCCGACCCCGACGTCGTGCTGCTCGACGAGCGGATCGGCCACTACCCGCAGCTCGAGGATCCCGGCGGCGTGCTCGACGCCTTCCTCGAGCACGCGAAAACGGACTGAGTCCGACGGCCGGCAGGGCTACGCTCCCTCGAACGCCAGCTCGACCACGCGCTTGTCCACCTCGTCGACCCGCAGGACGCGATGGTGGTTGGTATCGGCCACGAAGACGAGGTGGCCGGCGGAGGCGAGCCCCATCGGCTCGTCCAGCTCCTCCTCGAAGGGCTCGACCGCCTCGAGCCGGCGGGAGCGGGGGTCCAGCGTCTTCAGCTTGTGGTTGTAGGTGTCGGCGACCCACAGCCGGTGGGTTCCCTGGCCCCAGGTGAGGCCCGAGGCGTGCTGGAGGCTCCCCTCGCCGGGGCCACCCTCCTCGTCCCCGTACTCGAAGAGGCCCTCCCCGATCAGCGTCTCCACTTCCCCGCCGGGCTCGAAGGGGACGGCCCGGACGCTGGAGGACTCGGCGTCGGCGAAGTAGAGGCGGGACCCGTCGCTCGCGAGCGCCATCGGCTGGGCGAGCGCGGCCCGCTCGACCGGCCCGTCCTCGAGCGCCTCCGCGCCGGTTCCGGCGTGGGGCACGAGCTCGCCCTCCTTCAGGTCGATCCTCCAGATCTGGTGGGACCCGGCCATCGCGATATACAGGTCGTACTGGTTCAGGAGCACGTCCCAGGGCGAGCGAAGCGGCGTCTCCAGGGGATCGCCCGGCCGGATGGCGCCGTCGGCCAGCTCCCCGGTTCCCGCCATCGTCGCCACCTGACCGGCCTCCAGGTCGACCATCCGGACCGCGTGGTTTCCCCGGTCGGCGACGATCAGCATGTCGCCCGAGAGGGCGAGCCCCTGGGGCTCGTCGAAGGCGGCCGCATCGAAGGGCCCGTCCTCGAAGCCGGGCTCCCCCCGGCCGATCTCGTGGCGCACCTCGAGCGCGTTGCCGAGCATGTGACACACGAGAACGCGGTGGTGCCCGGTGTCGGAGACGACGACCCGCCCTTCGATGTCGGCGTCGACGCTGCCGGGGAAGCGGAGCGCGCTCCCTTCTTCGGGCGCGGGCGCCTCGCCGAGCGGCCAGCTCTCTCGGTTCAACGTTCCCCTCCTCTCGTGCTCCTGGATCAGCTTCGTGACGAAATCGTCGAGCCCCTTCAGCGGAAGCTCACCGCTCTGCTGGCCCACTACCCACCCCTCGGGATCGACGATCGCGACGGTGGGCCAGCCGGCGACCGAGTTCTCGCGCCAGATCCGGAAACCCCGGTCGTTGACGACCGGGTGGTCGACGCCGAGGCGGCGGCAGGCGGCGGCGATCGGCGCGGTCTCGCGCTCGTGGGCGAACTTACCGCTGTGGACGCCGATCGCGACCACGGCGCCGGGGTGCCTCCGCTCGATCTCCCGAACCCGCGGGAGCATGTGGATGCAGTTGATTCAGCCGAAGGTCCAGAAGTCGAGCAGCACCACCTTGCCACGCAGGTCCGCCAGCGTCGGCGCCCGGCGGACGTGGA
>JAWVZN010000010.1:0-51301 GCA_033722155.1 Gemmatimonadota bacterium
AGTTCGTCCACAATTTCCGCCTGGCGGCCGAGGGCGAGCTCGAGGCACCGTACGTCGTCGTGTTCGAAGGCTCCATTCCCGACGAGTCGATCGCCGAGCGCACCGGCGGGTACTGGGCCGGGCTCGGCACCGAGGAGACCGGGGACGGTGGCTCGCGGGTGGTTCCGACCGCCGAGTGGATGCGTCGCCTCGCTCCTGGCGCGGCCGCCTCGATCGCGATCGGCACCTGCGCCACCTGGGGCGGTGTACCCGCGGCGGCGGGCAATCCGACCAACTCGATGAGCCTGATGGACTTCCTGGGCGAGGAGTACCGCTCGGCCTACGGCCTGCCGGTGATCAACGTTCCCGGATGCGCCCCGCAGGGCGACAACTTCACCGAGACCGTCGTTGCCATCCTCATGTACCTGCAGGGGATGGGACCGATCCCGGAGTTCGACGCGCTGGGTCGCCCGGCGTGGCTGTTCACCGAGACCGTCCACCACGGCTGCACCCGCGCCGGCTATTACGAGGAGGGGGTCTTCGCCGAGGATTACGGGGATCGAGAGTGTCTGGTCCACATCGGGTGATGGGGCCCGATCGTCAACTGCAACATCGTCAAGCGCGGGGCGATCAACCACGTGGGAGGGTGCATGGAGGCCGGCGGCGTCTGCATCGGCTGCACCATGCCCGGCTTCCCCGACAAGTTCAGCCCGTTCTACAAGACCCCGCCGGGAGCGGTCCTCTCGACGGCGGGGGCGAAGACCCTGGGGGCGGTCGTGCGCCGGCTGCGATCGCTGTCCAACGAGTACCGGAACCGGGAGACCCGCTGGGACGTGGAGGGCCGGGTTCCCACCGGATGGGGCCACGTGAGGGAGCTCGGGCCGCTGAGGAAGGCCGCCGAATACCTCTACGAGCTGTGGCAGTTCTGGGGGGCCGAGAAGCCCGGACGGCAGGGGAAGTCGATCGACTTCGGGGCCGATCGGCCGGCGCCCGACCGGGCCTATCCGACTTCGCGGGAAAGCGAGGCGAGCGATGCCTGACTTCTGGTTCTCGTGGACGTTCTGGTACGCCGTCGGCGGGGCGATCGTGGCGATCGCCGCCATCCTCCTGATCGCGATCCTCGTGGTGGCTCGCGGGATCGAGCGGGAGGCCGAGCGCGCCCTCGCGGCCGTTCGGGAGATCGAGGCGAACACCCGGGTCCTGTGGCAGCTCGGTCCGGCGCGGGAGGCGATGGAGCGGATCCGGTGGGCCTCCGAGTCGATCGCCGACAAGGTCGAGGCGCTGGCCGGCGCGGTCCACGGCGAGACCGGACGGAGGGGGGTGGCGCCTTGAGCGCGAACGCGATGTGGTGGATCACGCTCGGGATCGGCCTGGTGGTGACCGGGGTGGTGGCCGCGCTGCTGGCGGCGATCGTCCACCGGGCCCGCCGGATCGAGGCGACGCTCCAGCAGGTGTGGATCGAGGGGCCGATCCTCGCGTCGAACACGGCGACGCTCGACCAGCTGCGTCGGATCAACGAGGAGGCGGCCTACACCCTGGAGGCAGCGGGGCGGATCCGCGCGGCCGCGGGACGGCTCCTCGAGCACGCCCACGGCTGCCCGGGGTGCCCGCGGTGCGTGACGGGCTGGGGAGGCGGGCGATGATCCTGCTCACCGTCCTGACGATCGTGCTGGTGCTGCTTCTGGTGGCCGTCCTCGTGGTCGGCCTGGTGAAGATCGACGGGACGCTCGAGCGGATCGGCGGCGGGTCGATCGGCTACATGGGAGCGAACATGGACGACCACCTGAGCCTCCTCGCCGAGGCGCGATGGGGCGTCCGGGCGATCGAGACCCAGACCTCGGCCATCGCCCCGGAGGTGACCCGGCTCAACGAAGGGCTGGGAGCGATCGACGCCGGGCTGGCCGAGATCGAAGAGGGCGTGGGGTCGCTGGTCGCCGCCGTGAAGGAGCAGAGGGGAGGCGCCGGATGACCCTCGTCGACCAGCCGGTGGTGATCGCCCTGTGGTGGATCGCGCTCGCGCTCACCGTGCTCGTGATCGTCCCGGTGGCGGTGTGGCTGCTCCATCGCGCCCGGAAGGCCGCCACGGACATCCGCGTGTTCACCGCCGACACCCTCGAGGCCGCCCGGGGGATCGCCGGCCACACGAGCGCGATCGGCGCGCTCGACGCGACGATCGAGGCCGCCGGGCCGCTGATCGAGAAAGCCGACGCCATCGAGGACGCCACCGCCGAGCTCGAGCGCGTCCTCCAGAGCCGGTCGGCATGAAGGGAGGAGAGCCGTGATCCTGTACTGGACGACCCTCGCGGTGGTGCTCGCCGTCGTGCTCGCCCTGGCCGGGTTCCTGGTCGCGATCGCCGCGGAGCTGATCCGCGCCAAGCGGAACGTGGCCGATCTCGCCGACGGCCTCGAGGCGGTCGCCGGCCACACCGATCCGCTGGAGGAGAAGGTCGACGCGATCGCCGACGCGCTGGCCCGGCTCGTCGAGGACTTCGAGGCCGCCGACGAGCACCTCGCCGGCGTCGCCCGCACGTTCGAGCGATAGGAGACGACGATGTGCTTCAAGAACCTCCCGATCGAGTTCGACGAGCAGGGCCGGGCGACGCTGAAGGAGGCGATCCCCGACCCGTACGACCAGACGATCGAGGCCAAGCCCCCGCCGCAGCTCTCGCGCGACCAGATCGAGGAGCTGCTGGCGCGGAACGGGTACCTCCGGAACGTCGACTTCGATCCCGTGACCCGCGTCGCCGGCGCGCTCGCCTTCCATTCCGTCTGCGACCTGGAGAAGGGCAAGGTCCTGGAGGCGCGCTCGATGGCGACGCTCTTCCGGGGCTACGAGGTGATCGCGATGGGGCGCGATCCGCGCGACGCGATCTTCATCACCAGCCGTGCCTGCGGGGTGTGCGGAGGGGTCCACTCGGTCACCAGCGCGATGGCGACGGAGATGGCCTTCGGCATCTGCCCGCCGCCGCTCGGGATCTGCGTCCGGAACCTCGCGCTGGCGCTCGAGTTCCTGTACGACCATCCACTCCACCTCTTCCTGCTGGCCGGCCCGGATTACTCCGAGCAGATCGTCCGGCAGACGAACCCCGAGCTGTTCGACAGGGCGAAGGGGTGGGAGTGCGCCCACGCCGGCGACCACGGCTTCCGGACGATGGCGGATCTCATGGAGGGGCTGAACCCGCTCACCGGGTCGCTCTACCTCGAGGCGCTCCACATGACGCGGGTGGTCCGCGAGGCGTACGCGCTGATCTGCGGGAAGTACCCGCACCCCCAGACGATCGTACCCGGCGGGATGAGCACCACCGTCACCCCCTCGGTCATGAACGAGATGTTCACGCGGCTCCGGAAGTTCTTCGACTACTCGCGGAAGACGGTGGGGATCTGGGAGGACATCACCCGCTTCTTCTACGAGGCGGACGACCGGTACCGGGAGGTCGGCGCCCGCCCGGCCACGATGGTGGACACCGGCATCTTCGACCACCACGAGGCGTACGACGCGAAGTACGGGAACGCCGGCGCGTGGGGCAAGCGCCGGTACCTCACGCCGGGAGCGGTGGTCGACGGCGAGCTCGTCACCACCGACCTCCATCAGATCAACATGGGGACCGAGGAGTTCGTGGAGCACTCCTACTACGAGGTGTGGGCCTCCGTCCGCCACGAGACCGATCCGGCCGGCAACCCGCTGTCGAAGTTCCACCCCTGGAACGAGGAGACGCGTCCGAAGCCGACCGGGCAGAACTGGCGCGAGAAGTACTCGTGGGCCAAGTCGCCGCGGTGGGACCGCCGCGCGGCGGAGGCCGGCTCCTACGCCCGGCTGTGGACCACCGCGGCCGCCCGGGAGCGGCCCGAGAGCGACTACATGGAGTCGACCGGCGAGTCGCTGAGGATGGTCGTCCCGCGCGCCGAGACCCCCGAGGCCGAGCTCGAGTGGCGAATCCCCGAGGTGTGGAACGCCTTCGAGCGCAACCTCGCCCGCGCCTACTGCATCCCCGAGACCGCGTTGATCGCGATGGAGAACTGGGATGCGGCGATGGATCTCATGAAGCGCGGCGAGACGAAGGTGTCGACCCGCTTCGAGGTCCCGAAGAAGGGGCGCCGGATGGGGGTCGGCTTCTGGGGTGCGGGCCGCGGCTGGCTCACCCACCACCTCGAGCTCGAGGACGGGGTGATCGCCAACTACCAGATCCTCACCCCGTCCACCTGGAACGCCTCGCCGCAGGACCCGTGGGGCAACCCGGGGCCGTACGAGGAGGCGGTCCTCAACACCCCGTTCCTCGAGACGTGGGACGACCCCGACGACTTCAAGGGCGTCGACATCCTCCGCACGATCCGCTCCTTCGACCCCTGCATGCCGTGCACCACCCACGTCCACGTGGACGGGACCGACCGGGTGATGACGACCGAGGTGAACACCTGCGCCTGCGGGGCGGAAGAGTGAGCGGGGACGCCGACCCGGGTCGACGCCGGGCCCGCACCCTGATCGGCGGTGTGGGATACGCAGACCTTCGCGACTTCTCGGTCGGCCGCTCGATCGTGCGGAGGCTCGCGGTCGAGCCGTGGCCCGGGCACGTGGCCGTCGAGGACCAGAGCCACTATCCCGTGGACGAGGTTCACCGCTTCGACGCGGCCCACCCCCCGTTCGATCGGTGGATCCTGGTGGGAGCGGTCCGGCGGGGCAGGGTCCCGGGTTCGGTGACGGCGTACCGGTGGGACGGCTCTCTGCCGGATCCCGAGGAGATCCAGGAACGCGTTGCCGAGGCGATGACCGGCGTGATCTCCCTGGAGAATCTCCTCGTTGTCGTCGGCGCGCTCGGATCCCCCCCCGAGGAGGTGTGCGTGATCGAGATCGAGCCCGGGGTCGAGGCGATGGGCTCGGAGCTCAGCCCCGCCGTCGAGGCCGGGGCCGTCGAGGCGGGCGCGCTCGTGAGGGCGCTGGCGCTGGCGCCTCCGGGAGAGATGCGCGCGCCGACAGCGCCCCTCGGAGGGCGAACCACGACGAACGGCCGTCCGGTGCGGGGTCCGCGGGGAGACTCCTGATGGCCGGACCCCGCGGCGGCGAGCGACGGATCGAGCGGCTCGACGCGATCGTCGAGGCCCTGTCGGAGCACTCGGACGAGGGGGTGCGGGAGGGTGTCGGCGAGCTGGTCGCCGGGCTGCGATGGCTCCACGCGGAGGGCCTCGGCCGCATGGTCGACCTGCTGGCGGAAGACACCGAGCGATTTCGCCGCGCCCTGGACGACCCCCGGATCGGCAACCTGCTGCTCCTCTACGATCTCGTCACCGTCGACGGACAGGCCCGCGCCGAGGAGGCGCTCGACGAGATGCGCCCCTTCCTCCGCTCACACGGCGGCGAGGCGGAGGTGCTCGGCGTCGACGAGGGCGTCGTGCGACTCCGGCTCCTGGGTGCGTGCGACGGATGTCCCTCGTCCAGGGCGACCCTGCGCCAGGGGATCGAGCGCGCGCTGGCGGAGCGGCTGCCGGGTTTCCGCGGCATGGAGGTGGCTGGCGAGGGGAACGGAGACGCGGCCGAAGGATCGGCGGGCCTCGACGGACCGGATCGCCGGAGAGAGCGGGCGGAGCACGGCGAGCCGGTCTCCTTCGTGCCGGTGGAGCGCCTCGTCGCGCTCGAGAAGCGGGTGCGGAACGAGCCCGAGGAGGAGCCGCCCTCCGGGCCGGCCCGCGAGCGGGAGACCCGGGCCGGTTCCATGGACGAGTTGACGGACGGCCTCCACGGCTTTCTGGCCGACGACTACCCGATCCTCCTGGTCCGGTCGGGCGGAACGATCCGGGCCTACCAGAACACGTGCCCGGGCTCGATCCTGCCGCTCCACCTCGGTCGGGTGGAGGGCGGGGTGCTCGCCTGCCCCTGGCACGGCTGCCGGTTCGATCTGGCGACCGGGGCCCGCGTCGGCGGGGACGGCCCGCCGCTCCACCGCCTCGAGGCCGAGGTGGTCGACGGCGAGGTGAGGGTCCGGTTCTGAGAGCCGGATCGCGCCCGCGGGTGCTCGTCGCGGGGATGGGGAACGTGCTGACGGGCGACGACGGCTTCGGCGTCCGGGTGGCCGAGCGACTCCTCGCCGACGGGAACCTCCCTCCCGGCGCGAAGGTGGTGGAGGTCGGGATCGGGGGGATGCACGTGGTCCAGGAGCTGATGGGCGGATACGACGGACTGATCGTGGTGGACGCCGTCGACCGCGGCGACCCGCCGGGCCGGGTGTGCGTGCTTGCCCCGTTCGTTCCCGGGGTGGAGGAGCTGAGCCACGGGGACCGCGCGGAGATCCTCGCCGAGACCCACCACACCGTTCCGGCCCGGGCGATGACGATGGCGAAGGCGCTCGGCGTGCTCCCCCCGCGGGTGAGGATCGTGGGGTGCCAGCCGGCGGATATCGACCTCGGGACCGAGCTCTCGGACGTGGTGGAGGCGGGCGTCGACGTGGCGATCGGGAAGGTCCGCCGGATCGTCGGGGCGTGGCTCCGGGAGGACGTTCCCGCCACGCGGGAGAACGACGATGGGTGACGCGATTCGAAAGCGTGACGAGATCCTCGAGGTCGTCTACTGGATGCGGGGCGAGGGCCTCCGCGAGGCGGTCCGGCCGTCGGAGCTGCGACCCCTCGTCGGGCTCGAGGAGACCGAGGCGCGGACCGAGATGGACGCCCTCGTCGATGCCGGCCTGCTCGAAAAGGCGGACCGCGGCGACGCCGTCGCCTACCGCCTGACCGAGGTCGGCGAGCGCGAGGCGGGGCGAAGGTTCGTCGAGTCGTTCTCGGAGATGCTCGGCCAGGGGCACGGAACCGCCTGCGCCCCCGGCTGCGAGTGCGAGAGCCCGGGGGAGCCGGCCGACGACTGCCCGACGCACGGCAAGCACGCCCACGGACATTCGGGATGAAGGGAGGAGCGCGATGAAGGAAGGGAACGGCTGCCCCTACGTGGAAAGAGCCGGCGCCGACGGCGAGGGCGCCGTCGGGCCGACCCGGCTGGCGATCGCCGGCAAGGGCGGGACCGGCAAGACCACGATCGCCGGGACGGTCGCGCGGCTGACCGCCCGGAAGGGGCGGTCGGTGCTGGCGATCGACGGCGACACCAACCCCAACCTGGCCCACATCCTCGGGCTCCCGCCGGGGGCCGCCGAAGAGCTCCGCGACCTTCCGCGCGACATTCTCGAGCGGGTGGAGAACGAGAGCGGCTCGCGGATCGTCCTCACCGTGGAGCCGGAGGCCCTGATCCGCGACTACGGGGCCGAGGCGCCCGACGGGGTGGAGCTGCTGGTGATGGGGAAGGTGGACCACGCCGGCGCCGGCTGACTGTGCCGTGCGCACGCCACCGTGCGTGGCTTGCTCGGAGAGATCATGGAGCGGACGGCCCGGGAGCGGGACGTGGTCGTCGATATGGAGGCGGGCGTGGAGCACCTCTCCCGCGGGACGGTGCGCCACGTCGACCGGCTCCTCGTCGTGATCGAGCCGTACTTCCGCTCGCTCGAGACCGGGAAGCGGACCGTCGAGCTGGGGATCGAGCTCGGGATCCCGCGTGTGGAGGTCGTGGCGAACAAGGTGCGCGACGGGGGCGACCGGACGGCGATCCGCGAGTTCTGCGAGGCGCGCGGCCTGGAGGTCGTCGTCGAGGTGCCGTGGGACGACGCCTTCCGCGAGGCCGAGCGCGCCGGGTCCGCCCCGCTCGACTTCGACCCCGACGCGGAGGCGATCCGCGCCATCCGCGGGCTCGTGGAGTAGCCGGGGCTCGGACGCTTGGCCCCGCTCCTCCTGCACGAGCGGTGGTTCGTCTCCGGCGAGGACTACCCCCTGCAGTGGGACGCCGTCACCGATCCGGCGACTCTCGCGGCGATCGGGACCGCCGTCGCCTTCACCGGGGTCGTGGGGTTCGCGTGGAGGTTCTTCGGCGCCCGCCCGGTCGTTCCGGGGCCGCTGGCGCTCGGTGCGACCCGGGACCAGCTCGCCGTCGTCTACGGCTGGATCCCGCTGATGCTGGCGATCCACACCGCGGTTCCGCTGCTGGTTGCCGGCGTCCAGAATCAGCTTCTGGTCCCGAACCTCGAAATGGGTATGGGCGCGGGGATCGGTGTGGGGCTGGCGGAGGTCGGCGTGGCTCTGCTGCTCTTCTACGGGGTCTTCTCCCGGTACGCGGCGCTCGGCCTGGCCGCGATCTGGGCGGTCGGGGTGGCGCTGTTCGGGCCGGTGCTGCTGCTGGAGCACGTCTTCTTCCTCGGGATCGCGGCGTTCTTCTGGATCGCCGGCCGCGGGCCGATCGCCATCGACCGGATCTTCGGCCACTGGGCCCACGCCCGCGAGCGGGGGCTCTCGCTCGCGGTGCCGATCCTCCGGGTGACGGTCGGGTTCTCGATCGCCTGGCTCGCCCTCTCCGAGAAGCTCCTCAACCTCCCGCTCGCCCTCGCGTTCGTGGAGGCGTTCCCGTTCGTCAATTTCCTGCCCGCGCTCGGGCTGGAGGTGTCCGACGCGGCCTTCCTGCGGATGGCCGGGACGGTGGAGCTGACGGCAGGGCTGCTGCTGATGGTCGGCGCCTTCCCCCGGGTCGTGATCCTGCTGCTGTGGCTGCCGTTCAACCTCACCCTGACCGCGTTCGGCTGGCAGGAGCTGGTGGGGCACCTGCCGATCTACGCGATCATGGCGCTGATCCTGCTGTGGGGGCCGGGCGGGAAGGAGGACGAGGCGGCCTTCCACGCCGGGCTCACCCCGGTGCGCGGCAAGCCGACCGAGCGGGAGCGGCTCGAGGAGGAGCGAGGGGACCGGCTCGGCTAGGCGTCCGTCCGGCGAACGGCCGCCCGCGGTCCGCGCGGCCCCGGCCCGGACGGGACTTGCCCTCGTCCCGGGAACGGGTAGGATGATGGCGACGTCCGCATTCGGTAGGGGAGCCGACGATGACGAGCGATCTCACCCCCACCCCCGGACGCGCCACCGTGGCCGGCGCCGTCGTGCTGATGGCGTGCGCCTGCGGGGTCGCCGTCCAGTCCGCGAAGGCCGTGGCCCTGACCGGGGTCGCGGCGACGACCACCATCGTGCACCCGATCCTGCTCGCCGGGGGAGCCGCGCTGCTTCTCCTCGGGCTGGCCCGGAAGGCGCCGCGGGCGGCCGCGCTGGCGGCGGCCGGGCTCGTCGTCCTGGCGGCCGCCGCGGCGCTCACGCCGCCGAGGGTGATGACGTCGTCGGCCCTGCCGTGGAGCGGGACCCAGCTCGCCGGAGCCGGCCTCTACGTGCTCGCCGCGGCGATCCTCGGCCTGGCGATCTTCCGCGCCTTCCCCACCCCGAAGCCCGACGCCGCCGCGATGGGGATCGGCGGCGCCGCGCTCGCGACCGGATGCTCCTGCTGCATGGTGAACGGCGCGATCTCGGGAACCCTGGGCACCGCCGGGACGGGCTCCGGGTTCGTCCATCCCGGCACCGCCCTCTTCTGGGTCGGGATGGCGCTGATCGCCGCCGGCGCGTGGCGGCTCGCGGGATGGCGGGCGGCCGCCTGGGTCCCGCTCGGGGCGATCGTCATCCGGTTCGGATCGTCGGCGCTGCCCGGGACGGGCGACTGGGAGGTCGGCGGGATCGCCCTGCGGACCTTCGCGGGCTACGGGATCACGCTGCTCGGCACCGCGATCGTGCTGGGGGCCTTGGGGCTCGCCTGGCGGCTCTCGCGCGAGCCGGCCGTGGAGCCGGTCCCGGCCGACCCGGCGCTGGGCACCACCGGCTGACGCCCGGGGCGAGCGCTCGCCGAACCGACCGCGGCGCCTGACGCGCGGGGTCGCGGCGCGCTATCGTACCCTCCATGGGCCGCCCCACCGACCGCGAGATCCTCGCGCGCCTGGTCGCCTTCGAAACCGTCAGCGACCGCTCCAACCTCCCCCTCGTCGACTGGGTGGCCGACCTCCTCGACCGGCCCGGCGTCCGGATCGCCCGCCAGCCGACCGACGACGGAAAGAAGGCCAACCTCGCGATCGAGATCGGCCCCGAGCCGGGGCCCGACCGGAGCGGGCTCACCCTGTGCGGCCACTCCGACGTGGTGCCGGCGCGCGGGTCCGGCTGGGAGAGCGACCCGTTCGCCCTGGCCGAGCGCGACGGTGCGTGGATCGCCCGGGGCGCCGCCGACATGAAGGGGTTCCTCGCGCTGGCGATCGGCCGGGCCGCGGACCTCGACCCGGAGCGGCTGGTCCGCCCGCTGGCGCTCCTGATCACCCACGACGAGGAGGTGGGGACGATCGGGGCGCGCCGCTTCGTCGAGGAGGGAGAGGAGCCCGGACGGCTGCCGCGGCGGACGATCGTGGGCGAGCCGACCTCGCTGGAGGTGGTCCGGGCGCACAAGGGCCACGCCCGGGTCCGGATCGAGGTGGAGGGGGAGTCCGCCCACAGCGCGTACCCGCACCTCGGGAGGAGCGCGATCGAGCCCGCCGCCCGGGCGATCGTCGCCCTCTCGGAGCTGCGCGACGAGCTCGCGGCGGCGCGGCCGCCGGGAGGGGGGGTGTTCGAGACGGTGCCGTTCGTGCCCCTAAACGTGGGGCGCGTCCGCGGCGGGGTGGCCGACAACGTCGTCCCCGACCGGTGCGTGGTCGAGCTGGGCTTCCGGCCGCTGCCGGGGATGGAGGCCCGCCCCCTGATCGAGCGGATCCGCGACGCCGTGGCCGCGCCGCTGACCGGCGTCGAGTGGAGCCTCGAGCTCGTGAACGAGAGCCCGCCCATGGAGACGGGAGCGGACGCGGACCTCCACCGGTGGTTGTGCCAGGCGTCGGGCCAGGAGGGCTCGCGCGCGGTCTCCTTCGCGACCGACGCCGGCTGGCTCTCCCGGGCCGGCTTCGCGTGCGTGGTGTGGGGACCGGGCTCGATCGAGGTCGCCCACAAGCCGAACGAGTTCCTCCCGATCGACGAGTTCCGGCGGGCCGGCGAGGTCCTGGACCGCGCGATCGAGCGGTGGTGCCGGGCGTGAGCGGGAAGCGGCAGGTCGTCGAGGCGGACCTGGTGTGGACGGGCCGGGGCTTCGAGGCCGGCCTCCGGGTCGCGATCGGATCCGACGGCCGGATCGAGGCGGTCGGATCCCTCGGGGAGGAGCCCACGCGGCGGCTCGGGGGCCGCGCGCTGTTGCCCGGCTTCGTCAACGCCCACTCCCACGCCTTCCAGCGGGGGCTCCGGGGCCGCGGCGAGGTGTTCCCCGCGGGATCGGGTTCGTTCTGGACGTGGCGGGAGGCGATGTACGGTCTCGTCGGCTCGATCGATCGCCGCCGGCTCCGCGAGCTGTCTCTCCGGGCCTTCTTCGAGATGCGGGACGCCGGGATCACGGCGGTGGGGGAGTTCCACTACCTCCACCACGACGAGGGCCTCGACTGGGCCTTCGACGAGGTGGTGCTCGACGCCGCCGCCGAGGCGGGGCTCCGGATCGCGCTGCTGGTGTCGTACTACCGGACCGGCGGGATCGGGGAGCCCCTCGACGAAGCCCGGCGCCGCTTCGCCACGCCCTCGCCGGAGGAGTTCTGGGAGCGGATCGACGCCCTCGTGGAGCGGATCGACCCGGAGACCCGGTCGATCGGGATCGCCCCCCACAGCGTGCGGGCCGCGACCCCGGAGGAGATCGCGGCGCTCCACGAGGAGGCGCGCCGACGGGGGATGGTGGTCCACGTCCACCTCGAGGAGCGGCGCGAGGAGGTCGAGGCGTGTCGGGAGGCGTACGGGACGACTCCGTCGGCCGCCCTCCTGGACGCCCTCGGGGACGACGCCGACGGTCTCGTCGCCGTCCACTGCACCCACACCCGTCCCGCGGACCTCAAGCGGCTCCTCGCCGCCGGAGGCCGGGTGTGCGCGTGCCCCCTCACGGAGGCGAACCTGGGTGACGGGATCCCGGACCTCGGGCCCGCCCTGGAGCGCGAAGGACGCCTCTCCCTCGGAACCGACTCGAACGCCCGGATCGCGTTGGTGGAGGAGATGCGGTGGCTGGAGTACGGCCAGCGCCTGAGACGCGAGCGGCGGGGCGTCCTCGCCGACGAGGGAGGGGACGTCGCCCGCCGCCTGCTGTCGATCGCGACGGCGGGCGGGGCGGCCGCCCTCGGCCTCGAGGCCGGCGCGATCGAGCCCGGCCGTCCGGCCGACCTGGTCGCGCTCGACCTCGGCCATCCCTCCCTCGCGGAGGCGACCCCCGGGACCCTCCTCGGGGCGTGGGTCTTCGGGGGCGGCAACGACGCGGTGGCGGAGACGTGCGTGGGCGGACGGTGGTGACGGGGGCGGTGGCGAAGCTGTACGTGATCCCGCTCTCGCACCCCTCGATCGCCGCGCGGAAGATGCTCGAGCGGGCGGGAATCGATCACGAGGTCGTGACCCTGCCCTCGGGGCTCCACCCGCCGCTGCTCCGGCTCCGGGGCTTCGCCGGCGGGACGGTGCCCGCGCTCGAGATGGAGGGGGGCAGGGTCCAGGGGTCGCTCGCGATCGCCCGCGCGATCGCCGCGGCGGGACCCCCCGGCGCTCTCTACCCGACCGACCCCGAGGCGCGCCGGCGGGTGGAGGAGGCCGAGCGGTGGGGGGAGGCGGAGATCCAGCCGATCCCGCGGCGGCTGTTCCGGTGGGCCCTCGTGCGTCGCGGCGATCTCCGGCGGCGGCTGGCGGGGATCAACCGGATCCCGCTGCCGCGCGTCGCGGGGGCGCTCATGAAGCCCGTCGCGATGCACTTCGCCCGGGTCTCGAGTGCCGACGACGGGACGGTCCGCCGGGACGTGGAGCGACTCCCCGATCTCCTCGACCGGGTGGACCTCCTGATCGCGGAGGGGACGATCGGCGGCGAGGAGCCGAACGCCGCCGACCTCCAGATCGGGACCAGCGTTCGCGCCATGCTGGCGTTCGAGGACCTCCGCGGCGCGATCGAGGGCCGACCCGCCGAGGCGCTGGGCCGGCGGATCCTGCCCCGGTTTCCCGCCTCGGCGCCGTCCGTGCTTCCGGAGGCGTGGCGACCGACCCCCTAGGAGCCGCCCGCCCCGCCCTCCTCGCCGCCCTCGAGCGAGACCTCCATCCACTTCGTCCCGTAGAACACCTGCGGGATCTCGTACCCCTCGACCCAGGGCTGGACCAGGTCGTAGTCGATCGGGTGGAAGACGAAGATCCACGGCGCGTCCTCGAAGATCCGCCGGTCGATCTCCTCGTAGAGGGCCGTCCGCTCCTCCTCGTCCAGGGAGCGCCGGGCCTCCACGATCAGCGAGTCCACGGTGGCGTCGGAGTAGAAGGCGGCGTTGCCGCCGGCCCCGGCGAGCTCGCTGAAGAAGAGCGGGTACAGGAAGTTCTCGGCGTCGGGGTAGTCGGCGAACCAGTTGAGGAGGTAGGCGTCGAGCTCGCCCCGGTTCACCGACTGGCGCACCGCGGTCCAGTCCCGCTGCCGCAGGTTCATCGTCACCCCCACGTCGGCGAGGTTCGCCTGGACCGCCTCGAGGAAGCGCTGGTTGAGGGCGAGGGTCCGGTAGTACACGTCGAAGGCGAGCCCCCCGGCTCCCGCCTCGGCGAGCAGCTCGGCCGCCCGTC
Source organism: Gemmatimonadota bacterium (assembly GCA_033722155.1). Lineage (GTDB taxonomy): Bacteria > Gemmatimonadota > Gemmatimonadetes > JACCXV01 > JAHWKZ01 > JAWVZN01. The sequence continues at coordinate 13,483 of JAWVZN010000010.1, forward strand.
CGGGGTCGTGGCCGTACGGCTCGCCCTCCTCGCGGTAACCGAGCAGGCCGGGCGGGATCGGGCCGTGGGAGAGGACCACCTCGCCGGGGTAGATCACCTCGGCGATCCGCCCCACGTCCACCGCGAGGTTGAGGGCCCGCCGCACCCGGGGGTCGGCGAACTTCTGCTTCGCGTTGTTGAGGGCGAGGTAGTGGGTGACCAGCGCCGGGCGCTGGTGGATCCGCTCGCTCCAGCGGGGATCCTCCGCGAGCCGGTCGAACTCGGGGCCGGGAAGCTCGTTCATGTCGAGCCAGTCGAGGTTGCCCCGCTCGAACTCGGCGAGGACCGTCGTGGTCTCGGGGATGATCCGGATCTCGATGCCGTCCATCTCCGGCCGCCCGCCGTGGTAGCGCCGGTTGGCGGAGAGGCGGATCGCCTGGTCGTGGGACCACGACTCGAAGACCCACGGCCCGGTGCCCACGGGAGCCTCCCCGAACCGCTCGCCCCGGTCCCCGATCTCCTCCTTCGGGACGACGTGGGCGGCGGGCATCGCCATCAGCTTGAGGAACGGGGCGAAGGGCCGTTCGAGCGTGATCTCCACGGTGCCGGGGCCCACCACCCGGACGCCGGAGAGCGAGTCCGCCTCGCCCGCCGCCATCGCGTCGGCGCCCTCGACGAGATCGAACACCCAGGTGAGCGGACTCCGGTTCTCGGGCCGGAGCACCCGCTCGAAGGAGTACTTCACGTCGTCTGCCACCAGCTTCCGGCCGTTGTGGAAGAAGGCGTCGTCGCGGAGGTGGAAGGTGTAGACGGTGCCGTCGCCGGACACCTCCCACGACTCGGCCAGGTTCGGCCGGATCTCGTCGTCGGCGAACTGGACGAGGCCGTCGAACATGGTCGCGACCAGCCTCCCGCGCGGAACGTCGACCGCCATCATCGGGTCGAGGCTCGCGGGGTCCGCGCCGGTCGACAGCCGGAGGACGTTCCGCCCGGGACTCCGGTCGGCGCCCTCCCCGCCGCAGCCGGCGAAGGGAACGAGCGCGATCAGCGCCGCGGCGACGGTCCGGGCGAGGGGGTGGTCGGACGTCATGGCTCTCCTTCCGATCGGGATGTCGAATCGGCCGGCCGGCCCTCCTCCGGGCCCGCCGACGCGTACTCCTCTTCGATCTCCTGCTCGTGCCTGCGGTGGAGCACCCACAGCACGGCGGCGAGCCCCACGACGAACGCGAGCGCGCCGCCCCAGCCGAGGTACTCCTCGATCACCTCCCACGACTTCCCGAAGAAGTAGCCGAGCAGCGTGAAGGTCGCCGCCCACAGGACGCACGACACGACGCTCCACACCAGGAACTGCCGGTACGCCATCCGGCTGATGCCCGCCACCACCGGCCCGAACGACCGCAGCAGCGACAGGAAGCGGCCGAGGAAGACCGTCTTGCCGCCGTGGCGCTCGTAGTACCGCTCCGTCGCCGCGAGACGCCTCCGGTCGAAGAAGACGTACTTGCCGAACCGCGCCACCAGGCCGTGGCCGTAGGTGCGTCCCAGGAGGTAGCCCACCTGGTCGCCGGCGATCGCCCCCGCCGTCGCCAGCGCCCCGACCGCCCACGGGTCGAGCACTCCCCGGAACGCGTAGAAGCCGCACAGCACGATGATCGTCTCGCCGGGAGCGACGAGGCCGAGGAACGCGCTCGTCTCCAGGAACGTGAGCAGCAGCAGGGTCGCGTACCCGTAGTTCGCCAGATACGGTACGAGGAACTCGAGGATGCGCTCCTGCACGGCCGCTCCTAGATTGCCGACGCGCTCACGGACACGATGGATCGGCGACGCAAACTAATCTCGTCCCGGGTCCGTTCGGTACACGGGACCCCCGCCGGAGGTGCCATGCGAGGCGAGCTCCTCCCCCTCCTGATCCCGGTTCTCACGATGCTGCCGATGTCGATCTCCGCCGGGACGGTCCGCGCCCAGGAGCCGGCCGACCTGGTGGTGGTGGGCGCGGTGATCCACACCATGGACCCCGACCGCCCGGAGGCCGACGCCCTGGCGGTGGCCGACGGCCGGATCGTCGCGGTGGGATTCGGGGAGGAGATCGGATGGTACCGGGGCGAGGGGACGCGCGTCATCGAGGCTGGAGGCCGCGCGGTGATCCCGGGCCTGATCGACGCCCACGCCCACGTGACGGGGCTCGGGCGGTCTCTGCGGATTCTCGATCTGGTGGGGACGCAGAGCCCGGAGGAGATCGCGGCGATGGTGCGGGAGACCGCCGCGGAGCGCGCCGCCGGAGCGTGGATCACCGGCCGCGGATGGGACCAGAACGACTGGCCGGTGAAGGAGTTCCCGAGCCACGAGATCCTCGATCGCGTCGCCCCCGAGAACCCGGTCTTCCTCACCCGCATCGACGGTCACGCCGCATGGGTGAACGCCGAGGCGCTCCGGATCGCCGGCGTGGCGGCCGACACGCCGGATCCCGACGGCGGACGGATCGTCCGCGACGAGGAGGGGGTGCCCGCCGGCGTGCTGGTCGACAACGCCCAGGCTCTGGTCGCCCGGAGCATACCCTCCCCCGGGCCGGAGGAGCGGGAGGCTCGCCTCGCCGCGGCGGTGGAGCGGATCGTCGAGGTGGGCCTCACCGGGGTCCACGACATGGGGGTGAACCGGGCGGAGATCGAGCTGTATCGCGAGTGGGCGGCCGACGGACGGCTGCTGCCCCGGATCGTGGCGTACCTCGGATACGACCGGGAGACCCTCGACTGGTGGGACGCGCCGGAGGCGTCTCTCGGGCTCGGCGGGGCGGATCCGAAGCTCCGGGTGGCGGGCGTGAAGATGTACGCCGACGGCGCGCTCGGCAGCCGGGGTGCGGCCCTGCTCGAGCCCTACAGCGACGACCCGGACAACCGCGGGCTGCTGGTCACCGATCCGGGCACCCTCGCGGCGAGGACGACACGGGCGCTCCGGACGGGCCTCCAGCCGGCGATCCACGCGATCGGGGATCGGGGCAACCGGGTCGCGCTCGACGCGATCGGGGCGGCCCGGAGCGCCGTCGCCGGGGACCTCGACCTTCCCCCCCGGATCGAGCACGCCCAGGTGATCGCCCTCGAGGACATCCCCCGCTTCGCCGAGATGGGCGTGGTCGCCTCGGTCCAGCCCACCCACGCCACCAGCGACATGCCGTGGGCGGAGGACCGGGTCGGGCCCGAGCGGATCGAAGGCGCCTACGCCTGGAACACCCTCCGCGAGGCGGGCGTCGCCCTAGCCTGCGGCAGCGACTTCCCGGTCGAGAAGGCGAACCCGTTCCACGGGCTCTACGCGGCGGTGGCCCGGCGGGATCGGGAGGGGTGGCCGGAGGGGGGTTGGCGGCCCGGGGAGGCGATGACCCGGGAGGAGGCGCTCGCCTGCTTCACCCGGGACGCCGCGGCCGCGGCCGGGATGGAGGACGAGGTCGGAAGCCTCGAGGTGGGGAAGCGCGCCGACTTCCTCGTTCTCGACGCCGATCCGATGGCCGTCCCCGAGGAGGAGATCTGGCGGATCCGGCCGTTGCGGACCGTGATCGGAGGGAAGACGGTGTTCGAGGCCGCGTCCGCCGCGCCCGCCGCCGCGTCCGGCCGGTAGGGGATCGTGTCCGTCGCCGTCCTGGGCCCGGACGCGCTGGAGTGGGAGCCGTTCGAGGGTGGAACCCGCTTCGCGGCCGAGTGGGCGGACCTCTCCCGGCGGCTCGGCGCCTCGAAGCTCGGCTACGGACGGTGGTCGATCCCTCCGGGCAAGGCCTCCGTCCCGTACCACTACCACCTCGTCAACGAGGAGCTCGCGGTCGTCCTCGAGGGCGAGCCCTCGATCCGGCTCGGCGGCGGGGAGCACCGCTTGGCTCCCGGCGACGTGGTGGCGCTGCCGGCGGGAGAGGGCTCGGCCCACCAGCTGATGAACCGCTCCGAGACGCCCGCGAGGCTGATCCTCGCCTCGACGATGCTCCCACGGGAGCTCGTGGAGTATCCCGACTCGGAGAAGTGGCTGTGGGCGATCCGGGGCCTCGCCCGCGAGGAGGGCGAGGCGTCGATCGTGGTGAAGGACCGGCGGGTGGTCTCCGGGGGCTCGGGCGGGCCCTATCTCGAGGGCGAGGCGGTCGACGAGCCGTTGCCCCCGCCGGAGCCCGCGGCAGATCCCGACCCCCGCGTCGTTCGCCCCGACCGGCTGGCGTGGGAGGGGTACACCCTGGGCCCGTTCCGGGCGGAGCGGAAGCGCCTCGCGAAGAGGGCCGGCGCCCGGCTGCTCGGCTACTCCCTCTACCGACTATCTCCGGGGGAGCGCCCGTGGGCCCACCATTACCACCACGTCAACGAGGAGGCGTTCTTCGTCCTCGAGGGGCGGGGGCGCCTCCGCACGGGGGACGGCGAGGCCGAGATCGGCGGCGGTGACGCGATCGCCTGCCCGGCGGGACCCGGCGGGGCCCACTCCATCGAGGCGATCGGGGAGCGACCGCTCGTGTACCTCGCCCTCTCCACCATGGAGGAGCCCGACGTCGTGGCGTACCCCGAGTCGGGGAACATCGCCGTGCTGGCGGGCTCCGCTCCCGGCGGCGATCCCGCGCAGCGGACGTTGAGCGGGTACTTTCGGATGGAGGACGCGATCTCTCCCGAGGAGGGAGAGCGCTAGTGACCTCGTACGGGGCCCTACTCCCGGGGGTTCGCCACCCGCTCCCGGGTGGCCTCGTCCCACAGGGTGCGGATGTGGCTGTTGATCCGCTGCTCGCTCCGGGCCTGGTAGAACGGGTTCACCGTTCCCTCCCACACCCCCTGGTCGAGCAGCTTCAGGGCGCGACGCTGCAGCAGGCCGACCCTCCGGAAGTCGGTCTCGGCGAAGACGGCGTCGATCGCCCGTTCGATCTCGTCCCGGTCCGGCATGGAGGAGAAGCTACGGAGTGAGCGTCGAGACCGCCAACCTGGGATCGGTGGTCCGGGAGGCCGAGCGCCACGGGCAGCGATTCGAACTCCGCCGGGGCGATCTCGGCGGGGAGCTGGGCCTCCGGAAGCTCTCGATCGCCAGCGCGGTTCTCCCGCCCGGCAAGGCCGACGGGGCGTACCGGTTCCACCTGGTGGTCGAGAACGCGGTGCTCGTGCTCGGGGGAGAGCTCCGGATCCGACTCGGGGGCGCCGAGTACGCGCTGGGGCCGGGGGACGTGGTGGCGCTGCCCGCGCGAGCCTCGAGCGCCTGGCAGCTGCTCGGCCGCTCCGATCGCCCGGTCCACCTCCTGATCGCCGCCACCGCCTGCGACCGCGACGTGATCGGGCTGCCGGACTCGGGCAAGCGGGTCTACCGGGTCCGGCCCGATGGCGAGGACGGGGACGCGGAGGACGTGGTCCTGCGGGGGGACCGGGTGGCGGAGTTGTACGACGGGGAGCCGGTCGGCGAGCCCCTCGGGCCGGCTCCGGAAGCGATCGAGCCGCGCGACCCCCGCATCACGAACGTCGACGACGTCGCGTGGGAGGCGTTCGGGCGCCCGCCGTTCCGGGGGGAGCGCAAGCGCCTCTCCCGGGCGGTCGGGGCGGAGCGGCTCGGCTACAGCCTCTACCGGCTCCAGCCCGGTCAGCGGCCGTTCCCCTTCCACTTCCATCAGGCGAACGAGGAGTTCTTCTACGTCCGTTCCGGCTACGGACAGCTGCGCACCGTCGACGGCGCGCGGGAGCTGCGCCCCGGCGACGCGTTCGGATGTCCGGTGGGCATCGAGGGAGGCCACGGGATCCTGAACACCGGGGACGGGCCGCTCGAGTACTTCGCGCTGTCGACGATGATCGAGCCGGAGGTGATCGAGTATCCGGACTCCGACAAGTTGTACGTCATGGTGGGCTCCCCACCCGGAGGCGACGCCCGGCGGCGGATCGTCGACCGGGTCTTCCGCCGGGGCGACACCGTCGAGTACGAGGAGGGGGAGGCGTAGCCGGTGGGTCGAGCGGGCGGCCCGGTGGAGGTGGCGCGGTACCGGTGGCGGCACCAGGCGGAGATGGCGAGGGGGGTCCTGGAGGACGCGGGGATTCCCGCTACGGTGGTCGCCGACGACGCCGGCGGCGCCTACGCCGGCATCGCGCCGGCCCGGCTGCTGGTCGCGGGCGACGCGGTGGAGGAGGCGGAGGCGATCCTGGTCGATCTGGAGCGCGAGCTGGAGAGCGACGACTCGGAAGGAGGAACGGTTTGACGAGACGGAAGGGATACGGGATCGGGGCCGCGATCGCGGGGGTCGGCGTGGTCCTGGTGGTGTGGGAGCTGGCCGAGTGGGTCTTCGGCGACGTCCAGCCCCGGTTCGGCTACGCCTGGTTCGCCGGGTCCGCGCTGATCCTGGCCGGAGTCCTTTTCGCTCTCTGGTCCCGCAGCCGGGCGGAGGAGACGGTGGCGACGGGCCGGCCGAGGGAGGAGGAGCTGGAGCGGTAAGCTGAGGGGTTCCCCCGCCGGAGCTTCCGTCCTACCCCGGCAGGCTGGAGGGCAGCTCGTATGCGGCCCGGAGCAGCGAGACGGGGTGGAGCACCCGCACCGGCGAGCCGGCCGCCCGGAGGCCGGCCCGGATCTGGAAGATGCAACCGGGGTTCCCGGTCACGACCAGCTCGGCGCCCGTTTCCTCGATCCGCGCGACCTTCTCGCGCCGCAGACTCTCCGAAGCCTCCGGATGGTCGAGCCCGTACAGGCCGGCGGCCCCGCAGCACCGGGTCGACTCGGAGAGCGGGCGGAGGTCGAGGCCGGGGATCGCGTTCAGCATCATCCGGGGCGCCTCGACGACCCGCTGGGCGTGGACCAGATGGCAGGGATCGTCGTAGGTGACCGAGAGGGTGAGCGGGCGCCTGGGCCGGCGGAGCCCCTCGTGGACCAGGTGCTCGGTGACGTCCCGCACCGTCTCGGAGAACGCCTCCGCCCGCTCCGCCCATTCCGGGTCGTCCGCCAGCAGCTCCCCGTAACCCTCGAAGAACGCCCCGCACCCCGCGGAGTTGGCGACGAGACGCGCCGCCCCCGAGCGCTCGAACGCGGCGATGTTGGCGCGGGCGAGCTCCCGGGCGAGGGCGGGCCCGCCCTGGTGGGCGGGGAGCGCGCCGCAGCACCGGAACCCCTTCGGCACGACCACCCGCCAGGCGTTGTGGGCGAGCACGACGGCGGTGTCGAGGTTCGCCTGCGGGAGAAAGACCGCCTGCACGCAGCCGGGGTGGAGCGCCACCGTGCCGCGGGCGGGGGGGGCGCCCCCCTCCCCCGCCACCTCCTCCGGCTCGATGCGATCCGGGAGGCGGCTTCGCCGCGAGGCGGACGGCACCGCGGGCGCGAGCGCCTCGAGCCTCGCCACCCCCGGCCACCGGTCGGCCACCCACCGGCGCCACCGCTCCCACCGGCCGAGCGTGCGACGGTAGGCGTGCAGCAGCCGGGCCCCGATCCGCAGCCTGCGGGGGTGGGGGAGCACCCGCTCGATCAGCCACGCGCGCGGAGCGTCGGGGGGGCGCTCGCCGGATCCGGTCGCCTCGACCCTCGCCCGCGCCGTCTGCAGAAGCAGACCGAACTCCACCCCCGCCGGACACGCCGTCTCGCACGCCCGACATCCCAGGCAGTAGTACATCGCCTCGGCGAAGGCGGGATCGTCCTCCGCCATCTCCCCGGACTCCACCGCGCGCATCAGCCGGATCCGCCCCCGCGGGTTGGCCCGCTCCCGCGGCGTGAGGGAGAAGGTGGGGCACGCCGGAAGGCACATCCCGCACTGGATGCACTGGGCGAGACGGTCCTCGTGGGTGGCGGGGCCGGCGGTCGGGGTCGCGCTCACGGCTCCGCCGTCAGACGGGGGTGGCCGAGCGGAGGCTGCTCGCACCGCGGTCCGGGGTCGAAGATCTTGCCCGGGTTGAGGACCTGGTTGGGGTCGAGGACCGCCTTGATCTGGCGCATGAACCGGACCGCGGGATCCCCCACCTGACGCGCCAGGAACCGCCGTTTCGCCAGCCCCACGCCGTGCTCCCCCGTGATCGTGCCGCCCAGCGCGATCGCGGCGGCGAAGATCTCCTCGAACGCGGCCTCCGCCCGGGTCGTCTCGTCGGGGTCCCGGGCGTCGATCAGGCAGGTCGGATGGAGGTTGCCGTCGCCGGCGTGGCCGAAGACCCCGATCGTCACCTCGTGGCGGTCGGCGATCTCGTGGATCCGGGCCAGCATGTCGGGGACCGCGCTGCGGGGCACGGTGGCGTCCTCGAGGATCGTGGTCGGACGGATCCGGGCGAGGGCGCTGAATGCCACCCGCCGGGCGGCCCGCAGCTCGTCGGCCTGCTCCGGGGTGGAGGCGTGGCGAACCGAGCGGGCGCCGTGGGCCCGGCAGATCCGGGAGAGGGCGTGGGCGTCCTCGTCCACGACGCTCCGGCGGCCGTCGACCTCGATCAGAAGCAGCGCGCCGCAGTCGGTGGGGAGGCCCAGATCGGCGTAGGCGTCGATGGCCCGGACGGTGACCCGGTCCAGGAACTCGAGCGTGGAGGGCACGATCCGCGCATCGACGATCCCCGCCACCGCCTCCCCGGCGGCGGACGCGGTGTCGAAGGAGGCGAGGGTGGTCCGCGTCGCCTGCGGGGCGGGGACGAGGCGCAGCAGGATCCGGGTGAAGACGCCCAGCGTGCCCTCGCTTCCCACCATGAGGTCCTTCAGGTTGTATCCGGCGACGTCCTTGACGGTCTTGCCCCCGAGCTGCACCACCTCCCCGGTCGGGAGCACGGTCTCCATCCCCAGGACGTAATCCTTCGTCACCCCGTACTTGAGGCCGCGCAACCCGCCGGCGTTCTCGGCGACGTTGCCCCCGATCGTGCACACCCGGTGGGAGGCGGGGTCCGGAGGGTAGAAGAGACCCTTCTCCTCCACCGTCCGCTGCAGGTCGCCGGTCACCACCCCCGCCTCGCACCAGGCGGCGTGGTTCGCCTCGTCGATCTCCACGATCCGGTTCCAGGAGGGGAAGAGGAGGACGACCGCTCCGGGCGTGGGGACCGCGCCGCCCGACAGCCCGGTTCCCGCTCCCCGGGGCACCAGGGCGAACCCCTCTTCGTTCGCCAGGCGGAGGATGGCCGCGACCTCCTCGACGTCCCGTGGGACCACCACCGCGGCGGGAGGATGCTCGCGGAGCGGGGTGGCGTCTCCCGCGTACGTGAGCAGATCCTCGCGCGCCGTCAGGACCCGGTCGCGGGCGGTGACCTCCTGGAGGCCGACGATGGCGCGTTCGGGAAGCATCGGATCGTATATAACCGACGAGCGGATCGACCAGCCAGCCCCCCGGCCGACGCGAGGGGTGATTCCCGGACGGGGCGCGGTTACCTTTCCGCCTCGTGGAACGGTGGAGAGCGAGCCTTCTCGTCCTCGTGGCGATCGGAGCCGTGGCGTGCAGCCAGCGCGTCACGCCGGAGGAGGAGTACGCCGAGGAGGAGCGCGGCCGGGCCGTCCTGCCGGCCGAGCGAACGCCTCCCGCTCTGGGAGGGACCGGGAGGGAGCGGCCCGGCCGGGTGATGCCGGGCGCCGCGGAGCCGGAAGGCGAGGCGGCTCCCGAGGCGTCGGCCGAGACGATCCGGGGGGTCGTGGAGCTGGCCGGCGGCGTCGATCCGGGCGAGGGAACCGTCTACCTCTTCGTCCGCCCGGCGGAGGCGACCGCGGGAGCCCCGCTGGCGGTCCAGCGCCATCCCGCCGCGTCGCTGCCCCTGGAGTTCGCGATCGGTCCCGCGGACGCGATGATGGCCGGCACGTCCTTCCCCGAGCGGGTGACCGTCCAGGCGCGGCTCGATCGGGACGGAGACGCCATGACCACCGATCCCGGCGACCCCGCCGCCCGCAGCGAACCCGTCCGCCCGGGGACCACGGGCCTCTCCCTCGTCCTCGAATAGGCCCGCCGGTCGCCCTGATCACCCGGGAGACCTCCGAGGGCACGCTGTGCGTGCGCCAGCTCGACCACGCCGCCTTCTCCGGAGATCTCGCCCGCCGGTGGGGGGGCGGAGAGCTTCCCGATCTGGCGCCCGCGGAGTCGGTGATCCTCGCCGCCTCCCGCCACGACGCCGGATGGCCCGAGCTCGACGAGACGCCCACGCTCGACCCCGGCACGTCGATCCCCCACGACTACCGGACCGTCCCCCTGGAGGATCGGCTGGCCGTGGCCGAGCGCTCCGTGGCGCGGGTCGCGGCCGTCGATCCCTACGCCGGCTGGCTGGTGAGCCGCCACTTCGCCTCCTTCCACGAAGGCGCCGACGATCCCGACGCGATCCGTTGGGTCACCGCCCAGGTGGGCCGTCGCGCCGAGATGCTCGCCCGCGCCCGCGCGAGCGTGGATCGCGAGGATCTTCACCCGCTCGTGCTCGAGGCGAACCTCGACTTCGTCCAGCTGCTCGACGCGCTCTCGCTGGCGGCGATCCACGGCTGGGAGTCGTGGCGGAGCGATCCGATGGCGGACGGATACGGGGAGGAGCGGACGCGCTTCGCCTGGGAGCGGGTGGAGATCGCCCCCCGGGAGGTCCGCGCCCGGGTCTCCCCGTACCCGTTCGCGCCGGAGCGGGTCGAGGGCGAGGTTCCGGCGCGCCTGCTGGAGGGCACCCGGTGGAGCGACCAGGAGGAGCTCGAGGAGGCGTGGGAGACGGGCCGCGAGGTGGCGGTGGAGGTCGTGCTGGAAGCGGGATAGACTACCGTTCGTGGTCGAGCCCGTCTGGCACCTCGCCTATCGCGCCGCCCGCGAGGGGTGCGCGCTGTTCCCCCGCCCCGACGACGCCCTCGTCGAGGTCTCCGGCCCCGAGCGTCTTCCCTACCTGAACGACCTCGTCACGAACAAGGTGGACGGGCTGCGCCCGGGCGAGGCGGTCCGGGCGTTCCTGCTGAACCCCACGAAGGGAAGGACGGTGGCGGACTTCCTGGTCGCGGAGGCGGGGGAGACGGCGTGGCTGGAGTGCCGGGGTGGCTCGAAGGAGACCGTGCTCGAGCAGCTCGAGAAGTACTATTTCGGGCAGGAGGTGGGGTTCCACGACCGGAGCGGCGAGCGGGCGATCTTCTCTCTCCAGGGTCCCGCCGCGCCCGAGATCCTCACCGGGTTGATCCCGGACGTGCCGCCCGCGGCCGAAGGGGAGCACGAGACCGCCTTCATCGGCTCGACGGAGTGCCGGGTGGTCCGGTGGGACGACACCGGCTCGGGCGGATACCGGATCTGGATCCCGGCGGAGGAGGCCGACGCGATCCGCGCCGTTCTCGAGGAGGCGGGGGTGGTGCCGGGCCACGAGGTGGCGTGGACCGTCCTCCAGATCGAGGCGGGGATCCCCGCCTTCGGCAGGGAACTGACCGAGGAGATCATCCCGCTCGAGGCCCCCACCGGGAACGCGATCGACCACGAGAAGGGGTGCTACCCCGGCCAGGAGGTGATCGCGCGGCTCTGGGCCCGCGGACGGCCGGCGAAGGAGCTGCGCGGCCTTCGCGTGGTGTCCGGCGAGGCCCCGGCTCCGGGAACCGTGCTCGACGCCCCCGACAAGGAGAGCGCGGCGACGGTTACCGCCAGCGGCACGAGCCCGGAGCTCGGAGGCGTGGCGCTCGCCTACGTCCACCGAAGCTGCCTCGAGGAGGGCACCCCGCTGACCGGGGAGGGGGTGGCCGCCGAGGTGGCCGACCTCCCGCTTCGAGAGCCACCGGCCGGATCGTGAAGATCTACACCCGCCGCGGCGACGAGGGGGACACGTCGCTCTTCGGCGCCGGGAGGACCGGCAAGGACGACCCGAGGGTCGTCGCCTACGGGGAGGTGGACGAGCTCAACGCGTGGCTCGGGGTGGCCCGGTCCCACTGTCGCGAGGAGGAGGTGCTCGAGGCCCTCGACCGGGTCCAGCGGGAGCTCTTCGTGGTCGGAGCGATTCTCGCCACGCCGGATCCCGACAGGCGGGAGGGGGAGAAGTTCGCGCTCGGGGCCGGGAGGGTGGAGCGGCTCGAGCAGGAGATCGATCGGTGGCAGGAGGAACTGGCCGAGCTGAAAGCGTTCGTCCTGCCGGGCGGCGGCCTCGCCGGCGCCCACCTCCACGCCGCCCGCGCGGTGTGCCGCCGGGCCGAGCGGGCCATCGTCGCGCTGGAGGCCGACGACCTCCCGGGAACGCTCCTGCGCTACGTGAACCGGCTGTCCGACTGGATCTTCGTCGCCGCCCGCCGGGTCAACCGCGAGGAGGGGGTCGAGGAGACGATCTGGTAGGGGGGATCAGCCCGCCTGGAACTCCCGCGCGTTCTCCGCCTTCACCTTCCCCTCGTCGAGCCGGACCAGATCGAACTCGGTGAGGGTGCGGCGGTCGCGCAGCCGGGCGAACCGGTCGTTGGAGACGGCGTGGCCGTTCTCGCCGGCGAAGTCGTTGATGTGGAGGAAGACGTCGTCGCGCACGTCGTCGAACCCGAGGCCGGTCTGGATCGTCAGGAACCCGTAGCCCTTCTCCTCCACCACGTGGTGCATGTAGCCGCGCCGCCGGTCGGGCTCGTCGGCGTCGGCGGGCAGGATCCCGGGATAGAGGAAGCCGTTGAAGTGGAAGTCGACCTCCTCCCGCAGGGCGCTGCTCGTGTTCGCGAACGAGAGGAGGTCGACCCGCTTGCCGCGGTTCTGGAGCGCCCGCACCAGCCGGAGGAAGTCGCCGTCGCCGCTGCCGAGCAGGATGTGGTCGAGGTTCTCGCTCTGGAGCAGGGTGTCGACCGCGAGGTCGAGGTCGACGTCCGCCTTGGTGATCGTCTCGCCCTCCACGTCCCGGTAGCGCTGGACGCGCTTCGAGACCAGCCGGTACCCTTCGCGGCGGATCGCGGCGCGGTAGCTCCGCTTCTTCCGGCGGAACTCCTCCTCGGCGGCCTCGCGCTCGTAGTCGACCGTGGTGTAGGCGTTGGCGCGGATCACCGTGGATCCCTGCGCCTCGACGAGCTCGCGAACCGTCCGGTACCGCATGCCCCATCCGCCGTTGCGGACGAGGTTCTCGACGTCCAGGAAGATCCCGGCCTTCAGGAGCGCTCCTCGGTGGCGTAGATGACCGGGGCGAGCCACGGAACGAGGGTGATCTCCCGATCCTCCAGCCGCACCGTCACGCCCCGCTCCTCGTCGTAGGCGACGACCTCGAACGCCACGCCCTTCTCGAAGCCCATCTCGACGAGGCGCTGCTCGACGTCCTCCTCGCGCCAGCGGATGCCGGCGACGCGGCCGCGCTCGCCCTTGTGCATGAAGTGGAGGGGAAACTCTACGACCATAATCGTTATCGAACGAGAATAATTCCTGTTCCTGTCGGTTGCAAACCGGCCGTGCGGGCCGTCGGCTTCCGGAGACGTTACTCCACGAACACCCTCCGCGCGAGATCTGCGCCGACGTCGATCGTCTCCTCGCCGCGCTGCAGCGCGATCGTCTCTCCCTCGTCCTCGCGTCGGACCACCGTCACCCGCGCGCCGGGTACCAGCTCGAGCGCGGCCAGCCGCCGCAGGGTCTCCCCGTCGCGGTCGTTCACCCGCTGCACCACGACCGTCTCCCCGTCGGCGACCTCGGTGAGCGGGCACAGCGCCTCCGGCGGCATCCCCCCGCTCTTGGGAGGGATCGGATCGCCGTGCGGGTCGGTCGTGGGGTGTCCGAGCATCGCGTCGATCCGGTCCTCGAACTCCTCGCTGATCACGTGCTCGAGCCGCTCCGCCTCCTCGTGGACCGCGTCCCACGGGTAGCCGAGGGCCTCCGCCAGGTACAGCTCGAGCAGTCGATGGTGGCGGATCACCTCCAGCGCGACCTTCTCGCCCGCCTCCGTGAGGGAGACCCCCTTGTACGGCACGTAGTCGACGAGCTTCATCTCGGCCAGCTTCTGCATCATGCTGGTCGCCGAAGCGGCCGAGACCTCCAGGCGACCCGCGAGCGCCGACGTGGACGCCCGCTCCCCGCCCCGCTCGCGAAGCAGCACGTAGATCGACTTGAGGTAATCCTCCACCGGGGGCGTGATCTCGGGGAGCGCGTCGGTCACGGCGCGGGGATCCGCTCGAGCGGCACGGTGGCGACCCGGACGCGGGAGGCGTCGGGGTCGGTCCAGGCGAAGAGGGCCTCCTTCCCGAGGACCACGAAGCGCGGAAAACCGCTCGATCGGGAGGGACCGGTCCGCGCGATCGTCGCGGGATCGCCCGGGGGGCGGGCGGCGGCGACGCGCCGGACCACGACCCACGCCGCGTCCCCGCGTCGCTCCAGCCAGCTCACCGCCGCCTCGTCCCCCTCCAGCATGGCGACGTCCACCCGTCCGAGGGGGTCCCCGCCGTCGATCTCGACCGGGGCGCCGAAGGAGGCCCCGGCGTCGTCGGAAAAGGCGACCCGGACGGCGGGATCCCCGCCGGCCGCGGTGAACCAGGCGACCGCCACCCGTTCGCCGCTCGCCGCGACGGCCGGACCGTTGACCGGGCAGGCGGCGATCTCCCAGCCGTCCCGGTGGACGGGCACGGGATCGCTCCAGGACCCGTCCACGAACCGGACGGCGGAGATGTCGCGGATCTCCTCCGGGGATCGGTCCCGGTAGACGAGGAGGGGACCGTCGGAGGTGAGGGCGGCGTCGGTCTGGCAGCAGTCGCAGGCCCGCTCGTCCAGCAGCGCCGTCTCGGCGGGCCGACCGGCGTCGTCGAGGCGGGCGAAGCGGACGGTCATCTGGCTGTCGGCCACGGCGTAGCGCCGGCCGTCCAGCCACGCCGCCCCGATCGAGCCCCCCTTCCAGGGGATCAGCGAGACGAATCCGTGCTCGGTGCGGCTGTCGTCGCGGTGCGGCCGGACCGGCCGGCTCCACGTCCGCCCGCCGTCGTCCGAGCGGGCGATCACCACGTCGTAGGCGTAGGGCTGGGGGCCGCTGCGGACGAGCCAGTGGGCGGCGAGCGAGCCGTCGTCGAGGGGGAGGATCGAGGGAAAGTCCGCCCAGTTGACGAACCAGTCGGTCCCCCGGGCGATGGTGCGCGCCTCTCCCCACCGCTCCGTCTCCCGGACCGCGAAGCGGAGCGCGTGAGCATTCTCGCCCTCTTCCTGGAGCCAGCTCATCACGGCCCTCCCCTCGCCGTCGATCGCGAGAAACGGCTCTCCGCTCCCGGGCCCCGCGGGCGAGGCGATCTCCACGGCGACGGGCTCGCCGGAGGGACTCTCCGCCCCCGCGTCGGCCCGGTCGGGGGCGGGGACGCCGCAGGCGGCGAGCGGAAGGACGGTCGCGAGGATGGCCGTGGCGAGGCGCATGGCGGACCGAGGAATGTAGATGGCGAGGGGACACGGGGCTAACGTTGCCCCGTCGTGCAAGGAGTCCCGATCACCTGGGTCGACGCGTTCGCCGACCGGCCGTTCTCCGGCAACCCCGCCGCGGTGTGCCGGCCGGAGCGGCCGCCGCGGGCGGCGTGGATGCAGCGGCTCGCGACCGAGATCGGCCTCTCGGAGACGGCGTTCGTCCTTCCGCGCGGGGAGCGCTTCGAGCTCCGGTGGTTCACGCCGGCGGTCGAGGTGGAGCTGTGCGGGCACGCCACCCTCGCGGCCGCCCACGCGCTGTGGGAGGAGGGGGTGGTGGACGAGGATCGCCCGGTCTTCTTCGACACCCGGAGCGGCGAGCTCGTCGCCCGGCGGGAGCAGGAGCGGTGGATCGCGCTGGACTTCCCGGCGACCCCCGCCCGGGAGACGGCCGCGCCGGTGGCGCTCGCGGCGGCGCTCGGGGTCGAGCCCGCGTGGGTGGGACGCACCGATCAGGACGATCTGGTCGTGGTGCTCGACCACGCCGACCGGGTCGTCGGCCTGGAGCCGGACTTCCGGAGGCTGGCCACCCTCTCCGCCCGGGGAATCGCCGTCACCGCCGCGGTGTCGTCGGGGGAGCACGACTTCGTCTCCCGCTTCTTCGCCCCGCGCGTCGGGATCGACGAGGATCCGGTGACCGGATCGGCCCACTGCGCCCTCGCGCCCCTGTGGAGCGAGCGGCTCGGCCGCGGCTCCCTGGTCGGCTGGCAGGCGAGCCCGCGCGGCGGAACCGTCCGGGTCCGGTCGGAGGGAGGCCGGGTCGTGCTGGCGGGCACGGCGGTGACGATCCTGCGGGGCACACTCGAGATCGAGGAGGAGAGCGATGGGTGAGGTCGTCTACGTTTCGAAGGTCGAGGTCGAACGGAAGCAGGGACCGATCCGCCATGCCCGGCTGCCGGCGGAGGAGGAGCCGGTGGTCTTCGGGGTTCACGGGGAGATCGCCTCCCACTACGGGGCGCCCCCGGACGCCTTCGAGCCCCGCGCGACCACGCTCGACTACGTGGTCACCGCGGCGGCGGGGTGACTCGTCGGAACCTTCGGGGGCGCGCTGGAGGCGCGCGAGATCGATACGAGCGACGGCAGGCTGACGGCGAAGGCCGAGGGGGAGATCGAGGACGTCGACGGGGTCCTGATCCTCCGGCGGATCCGGGTGACCTACCGGCTGCGGGGCGCGGGCGGACGGCGGGAGACGGTGGAGCGGGTCCACGGAACCCACGCCCGCCACTGCCCCGTGTACCGCTCGCTGGAGGGCGCCGTCGAGATCTCCACCGAGCTGACGATGGAGGAGGGATGACCGCGCGATCCCCGAAGCGCGGGGGGGCCGCCCTCCTGCTCGCCGGGGCGATCGCCTGGGCGGGGGCGGCCGGCTGCGCCGACTCCGCTTCCGATCCCGGGACGGACGTCGCCGCCGATCCCGTCGCCGCGCCCGCCGAGTCGCTGCCCGCCGCGGTGCTGGGGACCGCGCCGCCGCCCCGCGGCGAGGGCGTGCGCTATTTCCCGGCCGACTCCGCCACCGTCGGATACCTCTCCCTCCCCGAGGGGGAGGGCCCCCATCCGGCGGTGATCCTGATCCACGAGTGGAACGGCCTCGTCGACCGGATCCGGCAGGTCGCCGACGCGATGGCCGACGAGGGATACGTCGCGCTCGCGGCCGACCTGTACTCGGGCCGCACCGGATCGAATCGGGAGGAGAACATGGCGCTGGTCCGGGAGACGCGTTCCCGACCGGAGAGGATCGTCGCCAACCTCGACGCCGCGCGGGGATTCCTCGAGGGGCGAGACGACGTCGACGGGAGGATCGCCACGATGGGGTGGTGTTTCGGTGGCGGGGTGGCGCTCTCCTACGCGCTCGGGGGCGAGCGGCACGAGGGGACCGCGATCTTCTACGGGTCGCTGGTGACCGACCCCGACGCCCTCGCCGCGATCGACCACCCCATCTACGGGACCTTCGCCGAGATGGATCGCGGCATCCCGCCCGAGGAGGTCGAGCGGTTCGTGGCGGCGTTGCGCGAGGCCGGGGTCGAGAGCGACGTCCACGTGTACGACGGGGTGGGGCACGGCTTCTGGCTGTGGGTGGACGAGGATCCAGACGCCCGCCGGGCCCCGGCGCTCGACGCGTGGCGACGGCTGCTCCGGTACCTTTCGCGCACGATCGGCGAGGGGTGACGGAGCGGTGGGCAGGTGGGTCGCGCTCGCGGTCACGGGGCTGGCGGCGACCGGGCTGACGCTCCTCGTCCGCCGGGGCCCCGGCGCCCTCGCGCGGGCGGTGCGGGTGGGGCTCGCCTCGCTCCTGCTGGCCGGGACGGCGGGATACATCGTCGGGGAGACGGTGGCGGGCCGGCTCTCGGTCTGGGACTTCGTGCCGCTCCACCTCTGCGACTTCGCGATCTTCGTGGCGGCGTTCGCGCTGCTCACGCTTCGACCGCTCGCCGTCGAGATCGTGTGGTTCTGGGCTCTCTCGGGTACCGTCCTCGCGATCGTCACCCCGGACGTCGCCGGGAGCTTCCCCGAATGGCGGTGGCTCGCCTACTTCGGGCTCCACGGGGCGGTGGTGGCCTCGGCGGTCGTCCTGGTGGTCGGACTCGGACGCGAGCCGCGCCGGGGAGCGCCGTGGAGGGTGTTCGGGTGGACCGCGCTGTACGCGGCGATCGTCGGCGTCGTCGACCTGGCGACCGGGGCCAACTACCTGTACCTGCGCCACAAGCCGGCCCGCCCCACGCTCCTCGACTGGTTCGGCCCGTGGCCCGTCTACCTCGTCGTCGCCGCGGCGATCGGCCTCGCCCTGTTCCACCTCCTGATGCTCCCGTTCCGAGCCGGGGACGAGGCGTGAGCGGGTTGCCGGCGCCGCCGGTGCGGTCGAGTTTGTCGTCCCGATGGAGCCGGTCCTCCAACGCATCGAGGAGAGCGCCGAGGAGCGCCTCGAGGAGCTGAAGCGGCTCCTGGAGATCCCGAGCGTCTCCACCGACCCCGCCCACGCCCCGGACGTCGCGCGGTGCGCCGAGCATTGCCGCGACTCGCTGGAGGGGATCGGCTTCCCCGTGGCGGAGCTCGTCGAGACGGGCGGCCACCCCATCGTGTACGCGGAGTGGACCGGCGCCGACGGCGCCCCCACCGTCCTCTTCTACGGCCACTACGACGTGCAGCCGGTCGACCCGATCGAGGAGTGGACCTCGCCCCCCTTCGAGCCGACCGTCCGGGACGGCCGCATCTGGGGCCGGGGGACGGCCGACGACAAGGGGCAGATCTTCGCCCACTGGAAGGCGTGGGAGGCGTGGATCGCCGAGACGGGCGGGCTGCCGTGCAACGTGAAGGTGCTGCTCGAGGGAGAGGAGGAGACCGGCTCCGAGCACCTGGAGCCCTTCATCGAGGAGAACCTCGACCGCCTCGCCGCCGACTGCGTGATGATCTCCGACAGCCCGATGTTCGCGCCCGGTCTCCCGTCGATCTGCTACGGGCTCCGCGGCCTGTGCTACATGGAGATCCGCGTGCAGGGGCCGGCCACGGACCTCCACTCGGGGTCCTTCGGGGGCGCCGTCGCCAACCCCGCCAACGCGCTGGCGAAGATCCTCGCGAGCCTCACCGACCACGAGCGCCACGTCGCGATCGAGGCGTTCTACGACAAGGTGCGCCCCCTCTCCGAGGAGGAGCGCGCCGAGCTGCGGAAGCTCCCCCTCAACGAGGTGGAGTATCGCCGGGAGCTCGGCGTGCCCGAGCTGGTGGGGGAGGCGGGGTTCTCCACCCTGGAGCGGCTGTGGGCCCGGCCCACCCTCGACATCAACGGGATGGTCGCCGGCTTCACCGGCGAGGGCGCGAAGACGGTGCTGCCCGCGAAGGCCTCGGCGAAGGTGTCGATGCGGCTGGTGCCGGATCAGGATCCCGACGAGATCTCCGAGCTCTTCACCCGGCACGTCGAGGCCCATGCGCCCGCCGGCGTGCGGGTCGAGGTCGAGAACCTCCACGACGCCCGCCCCTACGTCGCCCCCATCGATCATCCCGCCAACCGGGCGGCGAAGCGGGCGCTGGAGGAGGCGTTCGACGCCGAGGCGGTGTTCACCCGGGAGGGGGGCTCGATCCCCGTCACGGTGACGTTCGAGCAACGCCTCGGGATCCCCTCGATCATGATGGGGTTCGGGCTCCCGGACCAGAACGCGCACGCCCCCGACGAGAACCTCGACCTCCACAACTTCCACCGCGGCACCGTCGCCGCCGCCCGCTTCTACCGCGAGTACGCCGGGACGGCCGACCGCCGGGAGGACTCATGACCGTCGATCCGTCCGTCGCCTGGGAAGCCGTCGAGGAGCTCGTCCGCGATTTCCTGTCCCTGCTTCCCAACATCGCCGTCGCGATGATCGTGTTCGTGGCCTTCCTGGTGGCCGGCGGGATGGTGCGGCGGACGGTCCGGGCGGCGGCCGAGCGGGCCGGGGTGGCGGAGAACGCGGCCACGGTCGTGTCGCGGCTCGCCCGGTGGGGCGTGATCGCGGCGGGCCTGCTGGCGGCGATCTCGATCGTGGCCCCGTCGGTCGGGGTGGAAGAGCTGATCGGGCTGCTGGGGGTGAGCGGCATCGCGATCGGGTTCGCGTTCCGCGACATCCTCCAGAACTTCCTCGCCGGAATCCTGCTGCTGATCCAGCAGCCCTTCCGGGTGGGCGACCAGATCGAAACGAGCGACGGCTACGTCGGGACGGTGGAGGAGATCCAGACGCGGGCGACCCTGCTGAAGACCTTCGACGGCCGTCGGGTGGTGATCCCCAACGAGAATCTGTACACCGACGCCGTCGAGGTCCGCACCGCCTATCCGGAGCGGCGCTCCGAGCTCGACATCGGGATCGGCTATCCCGACGACGTGGACCTCGCCGCGGGGCGGATCATGGAGACGCTCCGGGAGGTGGACGGGGTGCTGGAGGATCCCGCCCCCGAGGTGCTCTCGCTCGTCGACCTCGGCGACTCCAGCGTCTCGCTGCGGGCCCGGTGGTGGACCCGCTCGGACCAGGGCACGGTCACCCGCACGCGGGCGGCCGTGGCCGACCGGGTGAAGCGCGCCCTCGACGACGCCGGGGTGGACATCCCGTATCCGATCCGCACCGTGCTCTTTCACGACGAGACGGCACGGACCGGGGCCGGCGGCGCCGAGCCCGCCGCCTGACCGGCGGGCCGGGCGTCAGCGGCCTCCCCCGGCTCCCATCTCCACCTTTCCGCCGCCGGCGGTGTCGGCCGGCTGGTGCTCGACCCCGAACGGGCCCACCCGGATGACCGGCGCGGTGGAGTCGTTGACGTGCAGGGTGAGCGAGTCGGCCCGAGCCGACAGCCGCTCGTCGAAGACGTAGACGCCCACGGCGGTGGTGCCGCTCTCCACCTTGATCCGCGGGTTGTCGAGAACCTCCACTCCCTCGTAGCGGTTCCCGAGGTCGTCCTCCAGGTACGGCTGATGGTCGGCGGCGAACCAGGCGACGCTGTCGGGGCCGACGTACCACGCCGCGTACGTCATCGCGGTGAAGCCGGGGGCGTAGTTCATCACCTGCACGTGCCAGGCGGCGTCGTCGGAGCGGCCCACCATGTCGACGGTGTCGAGGCGGCCCCCCTCCATCTCCCGGTACCGGGTCGGGTCGACGGCGAACGTCTCCTTCTCCTCGGAGGTGAGGGTGTCGATCTCGGCCTCCTCGGCGACCGGCTCCTCGTCTCCGTTCCCGTCGGTGCCGGCCTCCCCGCATCCGAGCGACACGGCCACGCCGAACGCCGCGAAGAGAAGGACGGTGAAGAGACGGTTCATGGGGTTCCTCCTTCGTATCCGGTGGTGATCACGAGCTTTCCGAACTGCTCTCCCGCCTCCATCCGCTCGAGCGCGGCCGGGGTCTCCTCCAGCGGATACACCCGATCCACGATCGGCTCGAGGCGCCCGCCGGTGACGAGCCGGGCGACGGCCGCGAACTGCCGCCGGTTCGCCATCGTGGAGCCGTGGATGGAGATCTGCTTCCAGTACACCCGGTTGATCGGGGTGGTGGCATCGTTCCCGGTCGTCGCCCCGCAGGTGACGATCCGACCCCCGCGGCGGACGCACTCGATCGACTCGCGCCAGGTCGCCGTCCCCACGTTGTCGACGACGAGGTCGACGCCGCGCTTGCCGGTGAGATCCCGGATCCGGGAGGTCACGTCCTCGGTGGTGTAGTCGATCGCCACGTCGGCGCCGAGGCGGATCGCCCGGTCGAGCTTGTCGGTGTCGGACGAGGTGACGTAGACGTACGCTCCGGCGTAGCGGGCGATCTGGAGGGCGGCGCCGGCGACCCCGCCCCCGATCCCGTGGATCAGCACGCTCTCGCCCGCCCGCACCCCGCCCCGGCCGACCACCATGCGCCACGCGGTCTGGTAGACGAGCGGGAACGCGGCCGCCGTCTCCCAGCCGAGACCGGCCGGCTTGCGGTAGACGTTCTCCACGGGGACGACGACGTGCTCGGCGAGGGTGCCGTCGATGTGCTCGCCGAGCAGCCGGAAGCGGACGCACAGGGACTCCTCGCCCGCCTGGCAGAACTCGCAGCGGCCGCAGAAGAGGCCCGGCTGGAGGTACACCGCGTCGCCCCGGCTCCACCGCTCGACCCCCTCGCCGACGGCGTCTACGACGCCGCTCCCGTCGGCTCCGAGGACGTGGGGCAGCTCCAGCTCGACGCCGGGGATCCCGCCCCGGACCCACAGGTCGAGGTGGTTGAGCGCGGCGGCGACGATCCGGACCCGGACCTCGCCCGCCCCCGGGTCGGGGACCGGACGCTCTCCCACCCGGACCGCTCCGGGCCCGCCGTGCTCCTCGATGTACGCCGCCCGCATCGTCACCGGAGCGGGACCCAGCCGGGGTCGTCCAGCATCCGGCGGCCGATCCACGGCACCGGGGGAGCGCCGCGGGCCATGAAGCCGTCGTGGAACCCGGTGAGGTCGAAGGATCCCGGGAGGGCGTTTCCGGCCTCCCCGCTCCGCGCGTCCTCGAGGAGGCGCAGGATCATCAGCTTGCCGAGCGTATAGTTGAGGTACTGGGGGTCGTAGGTGCCGCGAAGCGCCTGCTGGCGGGCGTTGACCGAGTCCTGGTACGCCACCGTGCGGAACATCTCCTCCGCCTCGGCCACGCTCATCCCCTCCGTGTGGAGCCCGATCGAGGCGAGGTAGCGGACCACCCGAAGCAGCGCGTCCTGGACCACGGCGAGGCCGAGCCTCGGATCGCGGTCGGCCAGCCCCTCGCGCCACGCCATCTCCTCGGAGTAGTGGGCCCACCCCTCGGTCGTCACGTAGGCGGTCAGCAGCTTCTGCGCCTTCGTCGGGGCCCGCTGGACGTGGTTGTAGTGGTGGTAGTGGCCCGGATACGTCTCGTGGCCGCTCACGTTGAGGATCGCCCACCGGTTGTTCCGCCCCAGGAACTCCCGCGTCACCTCGTCCGACCAGGACGGGTCGACCGGCTGGATGTAGTAGAGGCCGGTCTTCACCTCCTTCTCGAAGGGGCCCGGGATCTGGATGTAGGCGAAGTTCGTGCGGGCGAAGGGGGGGATCTCCTGTACCCGGACGTCGCCGGGGAGGACCGTGCCGTAGCCCGACTCCTCGACGAAGCTCCGGAGCCGGCCGATGACCGCGGCGGCGGACCCCACGATCGTGCCCGGCTCGGGGCTGTCGGTGGCCAGCGAGTCGAACGCCGCGGCGACGACCGCGTCGCGGTCGGGGTCGCCCGTGTCGCCAGCGATCTCGACGGCGAGCTCGTAGCCCAGATCCTGGAGCCGCGCCAGCTCGCGCTCGCCGATCGCCTTCAGCCGGTCGAGCGGGATCTCGAGGCCCGCCAGGAGCGCGTTCATCCGCCGGTATCGCTCCGGACCCAGCGCGTACCCGCCGTCGGCGGACGGCAGGATCTCGGCCTCGAGGTCCTCGGCATACGCCTCGAGCGCCTCCACCGCCGCGTCCCGGGCGGCGCGGAAGCGCGCCTGCAGCTCGGGGTGGTCCACCCCGGCGAGCGCCTCGGTGAGGTCCTCCCGCAGGAAGCCCGGCAGGCCCCGATAGGTGATGAGCGCGGTCTCGACGAAGGGGCGGGGCGGGTCCTCCACGTTGGCGCGGGCCGCCGCGACCAGGTCGGGGAACGCCTCCAGCCGTCCCGTGATCGCCGCCATCCGCTCCTCCAGCGGGGCGTACTCGAGGAGCAGCAGTCGGGAGAGATCCATCTGGCTGGAGTAGAAGCGCGGGTTCTTCCGCCACGTCCCGACCTCCTCCAGCCAGAAACGCTCGCCGCGGATCTCGCGCAGCACGAGCTGTCGGTCGAGCCGCTGGTCCTCGGAGAGCGCGGCCGGGTCGAACGCCTCGAAGCGGGCCTCCAGCTCCCGGAGGTCGGCCAGCCAGGAGGCGATCGCGTCGGCGTCCCGCTCGCCGAGGCGGGCGTCGTACTCGTGGAGGCCGGCGTTCGCGGCCGCCGTGGGGTGGAAGGCGAAGTAGCGCTCGAAGAAGGCGTCGACCGCGTCGTCGAACTCGTCGGCCGGCCGGGCGAGCCCGGCGCCGGCGAAGAGCAGCAGGGGCGCCGCGAGGGAGAGCACCGACAGGATCGCTTTCATGGTCGCTCCAGGGAACGTCGGTTCGAGAGGGAGATCGGGCGATCGGCGCTGCGGTCGCTCAGTTTAACAGCCGCGCCCTATATTGACCGCATGGCCGGCTTCGAGGATCGCGACGACGTCCCGCTCACCTTCTGCGACCAGTGCGGTCACCTCCAGCCCGGGGTGCAGGCGGAGTGCGGGCGGTGCGGGGTTCCGCTCGACCGCAGCGTCTACGATCCGTTCGTCGCCATCCACCAGAACGCCGCTGTCGTGCGCCAGGCGATCCGGGGGCGGGCGAAGCCCTCGGCGTTCGGCAAGCTCGCCCTTTTCGGCCTCGGGCTCCTGTACCTCGCCTACTCCGCGGCCTTCCTCCCCTCGCTCCTGAACCCTCCCTTCACGGTCCTGGCGCTCGTCTACGTGGCGCTGTACCTCGTCATCGGGATCCTGATCCTCGCCGCCTTCCACCGGATGACGCAGCGGGACAGCTGGGACGAGTACCGCCGCTGGGAGTAGCGGGGCTTCTCCGGCCGTGTGCACGCTGATCGTCTTCCACCGGGTCTTCGACGACGCCCCGCTCGCGCTCGCCGTCAACCGGGACGAGGAGTACGCGCGTCCCTCAGCCCCGCCGGGGTGGTGGGAGGAGCGCGATCCGCCGCTCCTCGCGCCCCGCGACGAGCGGGGGGGAGGCACCTGGATGGGCGCGAACCCGCACGGGGTGTGGGTGGGGGTGACGAACCGCCACGCGGGGGAGGTGGATCCCGGCCGCCGCTCGCGAGGGCTGCTGTGCCTGGACCTGCTCGAGGTCGCCTCCGCCGAGCGGGCGGTCCACCGGATCGCCTCCCTCGAGCGACCCTACAACCCGTTCCATCTCGTCTCCGGCGACGGGAAGGAGGCGTGGCTCGTCGAGTACGAGGGGGGCGAGGCCGACGCGCGCCGGCTCGGTGAGGGCGTCCACGTGATTACCAACCGCCCTCCGAAAGAAGCCGAGGAGGAGCCGAAGGCGAAGCGCGCCTGGGCCCTGCTCGGCGAGGCCGGGCTGTGGCCGCTTCCGCTCGGAGGCGCCGCGCCTCCGGACCTCGAGGAGCGGCTCGGGGCGATCCTCGCCGACCACGGCCGCGAGGGGGCCGACGCGATCTGCCTCCACGGAGGCCGCTACGGCACCCGGAGCGCGGCGGTGTGGCGGATCCGCCCGCCGGAGGGGGACGAAGAGGCCGGAATCCGGCTGGAGTTCGCCGACGGGCCTCCGTGCACCGCGCGGTTCGAGACCGTGTACGGTGTCGAGTGATCCTGCTTCGCAACAGGGATCACGAGTTGAACGTCGTATCCGCGGCCCGGCCTCTCGCGGCTCGCCCGCGAGGAGGCCGGCCACACCCAGGCCGGGCGGTGGGACGCGAACCCCAGGATCGCCCGGATGCGGCGCTGGGCGGCGGCGTGCGGGTCCCGGCTGGAGATCGATTTCGTCGTCCCCGCGGGGGTCGACCGCCGCGTTGACGGCCCCGGAGCGCCCGGGTAACCTGTCGGCGCCGTCGCGAGTCCACCCCGCACCGTCTCGATCGACAGGAGGAACGATGTCCGACGTCCCGGAGGACCTCCGCTACAGCGAGGATCACGAATGGGTGCGCTACGACGAGGAGTCGGGCGTGGCCACGGTGGGGATCACCGACTACGCCCAGGGCGAGCTGGGCGACATCGTGTACCTCGAGTTTCCCGGGACGGGCACCGACGTGGAGCGGGGGGACGCCGCCGGGACGATCGAGGCGGTGAAGGCGGTCGCCGAGCTGTACGCGCCGGTGGGGGGCACCGTGGTGGGGACGAACGGGGATCTCGAGGAGAGCCCCGAGACGGTGAACCGCTCCCCCTACGTCGACGGGTGGATGATCGAGATCGAGGTGGCCGATCCCGCCGAGCTGGACGACCTCATGGACGCCGACGCCTACCGCGGCCACATCGAGTAGCCCCGCCCCCCGGGCGCCACCGATGACCTCCCTGGAATCCCTGCCGCCGCGGGACCGCTTCGTGGACCGCCACGTCGGCCCCCGCGAGGACGACGTCGGCGCGATGCTGGACGCCCTCGGCCTCGCCTCGCTCGAGGAGCTGGCCGAGACCGTGGTCCCCGCCGGGATCCGCACCGACCGGCCGCTGGAGCTCCCCCCCGCGGCCTCCGAGGAGGAGGTGCTCGCGGAGCTGCGGGAGCTCGCCGCCGACAACGAGGTGTGGCGCAGCTGGATCGGGATGGGCTACC
This sequence comes from Gemmatimonadota bacterium, assembly GCA_033722155.1. GTDB lineage: Bacteria > Gemmatimonadota > Gemmatimonadetes > JACCXV01 > JAHWKZ01 > JAWVZN01. Next base: position 39,470 of record JAWVZN010000010.1, read on the forward strand.
ACGACTGCGTCACACCCCCGGTGCTGGTCCGCAACATCCTCGAGAACCCCGGCTGGTACACCGCCTACACCCCGTACCAGGCGGAGATCGCCCAGGGCCGGCTCGAGGCGCTGCTCGTCTTCCAGACGGTGGTGTCCGACCTCACCGGACTCCCGATCGCCAACGCGTCGCTGCTCGACGAGGCGTCGGCGGCGGCCGAGGCGATGACGATGAGCGCGCGGATCGCCCGGGCGGGAGCGGGCGCCCGCTATCTCGTCGACGCCGGGTGCCACCCCCAGACGATCGCGGTCGTCCGCACCCGGGCGGAGGCCCAGGGGATCGCGGCGGAGGTGGTCGAGGCGCGCGAGGCGGAGATCGGCGAGGACGTCTTCGGGGTGCTGCTCCAGTACCCGACCACCACCGGGGAGGTGGTCGAGTGGGGCGGCGTCGCGGATCGCGCCCGCGAGGTCGGGGCGCTCGTCACCGCGGCCACCGACCCGCTCGCCCTGGTCCTGCTCGCCCCGCCCGGGGAGTGGGGCGCCGACATCGCGGTCGGCAACTCGCAGCGCTTCGGGGTCCCCCTCGGCTACGGCGGCCCCCACGCCGCCTTCCTCGCCACCCGGGAGGAGCACGTCCGCCAGGTCCCGGGCCGGATCATCGGGGTCTCGCGGGATTCCGCGGGGCGCGACGCCTACCGGATGGCGCTCCAGACCCGCGAGCAGCACATCCGGAAGGAGCGGGCGACCAGCAACGTGTGCACCGCCCAGGTGCTGCTCGCGGTCGTCGCGGGCATGTACGCGGTGTGGCACGGCCCCGAGGGGTTGGAGCGGATCGCCCGCCGGGTCCACGGATTGACCGGGCTGCTGGCAGCCGGCCTGGAGCGCCTCGGGCGCCGGCTCGCCCACGACAGCTGGTTCGACACCCTCACGGTGGAGCTCGACGATCCCGGCGACACGGAGCGGATCCACGCCGCGGCCGCGGAGCGGCGGGTCAACCTGCGGCGCGACCATTCGACCTCCGTCGGCATCGCCCTGGACGAGACGGCGGGCCCCGGGGACGTCGCCGAGCTGCTGGCGATCTTCGCGGACCGGGACGATCCCCCGGAGATCGGCGACCTCGCGGCGGAGGAGGGGGTGCCCCCCCCGCTGGAGCGGGAGAGCGTCTTTCTCTCCCACCCCGTCTTCCACCGCCACCGCTCGGAGACGGCCATGCTCCGGTACCTGAAGCGGCTGGAGAACCGGGACTTCTCGCTGGTGCACGGGATGATCCCGCTGGGATCGTGCACCATGAAGCTGAACGCGGCGGCCGAGATGATCCCGATCGGCTGGCCCGGGTTCGCCTCGATCCACCCCTTCGCCCCCGTCGAGCAGGCGGCCGGCTACGCCGCCCTGTTCGCCGACCTCGAGGAGTGGCTCGCCGAGATCACCGGCTTCGAGGCGACCTCGCTGCAGCCCAACGCCGGATCGCAGGGCGAGCTCGCGGGCCTGCTGGTGATCCGCGCCTGGCACCGCTCCCGGGGGGAGGGCGAACGCACCACCTGCCTCGTCCCCGAATCCGCGCACGGCACCAACCCGGCCAGCGCGGTGATGGCGGGGATGGAGGTCGTCACGGTGAGGACCGACGACGCCGGGAACATCGACGTCGACGATCTCCGCGCGAAGGCGGAGGAGCACGCGGCGACCCTCGGGGCGATCATGGTCACCTATCCCTCCACCCACGGCGTGTTCGAGCCACGGATCCGGGAGGTGTGCGAGGTGGTGCACGAGAACGGCGGGCAGGTGTACATCGACGGCGCCAACCTGAACGCGCAGGTGGGACTCGCCCGCCCCGGCGACTACGGCGGCGACGTGTGCCACCTCAACCTCCACAAGACCTTCTGCATCCCCCACGGCGGCGGCGGCCCCGGCATGGGGCCGATCTGCGTGGCCGGCCACCTGGCCGACTTCCTCCCGGACCATCCGGTCGTCCCCTTGGGGATCGGATCGTCCTGCGGCACCGTGTCGGCGGCGCCGTGGGGGAGCCCGTCGATCCTGCCGATCTCGTGGGCGTACCTCCGGCTCATGGGCCCCGAGGGGCTGCGGCGGGCGAGCGAGGTGGCGCTATTGACCGCGAACTACGTGGTGCGGCGCCTCGAGGGCGCCTACGCGCTGCTGTACGCCGACCCGGACGGGTGGATCGGCCACGAGGGGATCCTCGACACCCGCGCCTTCAGGCGCTCGGCGGGGGTGGACGTCGAGGACATCGCCAAGCGGCTCATGGACTACGGGTTCCACGCCCCCACCGTGTCGTTCCCGGTCCCCGGCACCTTGATGGTGGAGCCGACCGAGAGCGAACCGAAGGAGGAGGTCGACCGATTCGTCGAGGCGATGCTCGCGATCCGGGAGGAGATCGGGGAGATCGAGCGGGGGGACGCCGACCCCGGGAACAACCCGCTGAAGAACGCCCCCCACACCCTCGAGGAGGTGACCGCCGAGGGGTGGGACCACCCCTACACCCGGGAGCGCGCCGCCCGGCCCGCGCCGGAGGCGGCCGCGCGGAAGGTGTGGCCCCCGGTCGGACGGGTGGACGCGGCCTGGGGCGACCGCAACCTCGTACCCTCCTGCCCCCCGCCCGAGGGAGCGGACGAGGCGTCCGGATAGCTCGTATGGAGCCGTACGGAGAGCGATCCCCGTCCGGCCTACCGTGGTATCGGCATCCGAAACCGATCTTCGATCGATCGCGATCCACGAAACGGGAGGAGACCGATGGCGAAGCTCACCTGGCACGGGCACGCGTGCTTCGAGTACGAGACGAGCGAGGGAACGGTCCTGATCGACCCGTTCCTCTCGGACAACCCGAAGGCGGACGTCGGCCCCGACGAGATCGACGGGATCGACGCGATCGTCGTCTCCCACGGCCACGCCGATCACTGGGGGGACACGGTGGAGATCGCGAAGCGGACCGGGGCCACGGTGGTGGCCGCCTACGAGCTCGCGTCGCTCGCGGAGGAGCGCGGCTGCGAGGCGCACCCCCTCTCCCACGGCGGCGGCCGGAGCTTCGGCTTCGGCCACGTGAAGCTCGTTCCGGCGGTGCACGGATCGCGGACCGACGCCGACCCCGCCTACTCCACCACCCCCGCGGGGATCGTGATCACCGCGGAGGAGAAGACCTTCTACCACGCCGGCGACACCGCGCTCTCCGCCGAGATCAAGCTGCTCGGGGAGCTGTACGACTTCGACTGCGCCTGCCTGCCGATCGGGGACAACTTCACGATGGGGCCCGCCGACGCGATCGACGCGGTCAAGTTCCTCCGCCCGTCGCTCGTCGTGCCGATGCACTACGACACCTTCGATCTGATCGCGCAGGACGCCGAGGCGTGGAAGCGCGAGGTGGAGCAGATGACGAGCGCGCGGTGCGAGGTGCTGGAGCCGGGCGGGAGCGTCGCGTTCTAGAGCGACGCGCCCCGGCCCCGTGGAGGCGCGCGGCAAGATGAGCGAGCGTGCCCCCCGGTGGCGGCTGCTCGAGACCGGCGCCCGGCCCGGGGCGTGGAACATGGCGTGCGACGCCCTGCTCCTGGAGCGGGCCGCCTCGGGCGAGGCGCCGCCCACCCTCCGCCTCTACGGGTGGGAGCCCGCCGCGGTCTCGATCGGGCGCCACCAGCCCGATCCCGACTCCGGGGCGGCGGCCGCGCTCGCCGCCCGCGGGGTGGAGTGGGTACGCCGCCCCACGGGAGGACGCGCCGTCTACCACGGGCCGCCGTCGGAGGAGCTCACCTACGCGGTGGCGGTGCCGGTACCGGTCGGCCACCCCCCGCTCGCGGGGACGCCGAGAGAGGTGTACCGCCGCATCCACGCCGCCCTCGCCGAGGGCCTCCGGGCCCTCGGGGCTCCCGCGGCGCTGGTCGCCGATCGACGCGGAGAGCGACCCCGGTCGCCGGGCCCGGCGGATCCCGCCGCCTGCTTCGCCACCTCGGTGCCCTTCGAGATCGCCGTGGGGGGGCGAAAGCTCCTCGGCAGCGCCCAGCGCCGCTCCCGCGGCGGCCTGCTGCAGCACGGCTCGCTTCCGCTGGACGGAGACCAGGCCGCGCTCGCGGCCGCCTGGCCCGGCGCGGTGGACCCCGCCGCGGCCACCACCCTCGCCGCGGCCGCCGGCCGTCCGGTGGGCTTCGCCGAGGCGGCGGGGGCGCTCGCCGCCTCGCTGGCCGAGGCGCTGGAGGTGGAGCTGGCGGGGGCGGAGCTGGAGCCGGACGAGCGCGCCGAGATCGAACGCCGGGCGGAGGAGGCGAGCGCGGGCACGCCCGCCTGACATTCCTTGACACCCGCGCGCGGGCGGAACGATACTTTCGCCGCATCCGCCCGCAATCGATTTCCGCCCCTCGCGGGGCCCCCTCTCCTCCCGGAGGTTCTCCGCCATGCGCACCGTCTGCCGCTCCCTCGTCGCCGGGGTGGTCCTCCTCTCCCTCGCCTGCGGCGGCCAGGAGCGGGCCGGGGAGACCCCCGAGCGTGAGCTCACCCCGGTGGACGGCGGCCGGGCCGTGGTGTCCCGGATCTCCGACTTCGACGCCTTCAACGAGTTCGTCTCCACCGACTACGACACGAGCCAGGTCCTGCGGCAGATGCTCTTCATGCCGCTGGTGAAGCTCGACGCCGAGATGAACTTCGAGCCCCATCTCGCCGACTCCATCGCGCTCTCCGAGGACGGCCTCTCCATCACCTTCCGCCTCCGCGAGGGCGTCCGGTGGCACGACGGCGAGCCGGTGACGGCGGACGACGTGGTGTGGTCCTACCGGACGTACACGAACCCCGACCTGGCGTACGCCAACATCCAGTACTTCCAGTTCATCGACCGGGTGGAGGCGCTCGACGAGCGCACCGTGCGCTTTCACTTCACGGAGGTCCACGCCGAGCCGAGGATGGACTTCATCGAATGGTCGCCGATGCCGAAGCACCTGCTGGAGGACGTCCCGATCGCCGAGATGAAGAACGCGGCGTTCAACCGGGAGCCGGTGGGCAACGGACCGTTCCGTTTCGTCTCGTGGACGGCGAACCAGCAGGCGGTCTTCGAGGCGAACGAGGAGTTCGTGCTCGGCCGGCCCCACCTCGACCGGGTCGTCTTCCGGATCATCCCCGAGCAGACGACCGAGCTCACCGAGCTGCTGACCGGCAACATCGACATGATGCGGGGGGTCCCCCCCGCCGAGGCGGAACGGGTGAAGCAGGCCGAGAACGCGCGGCTCCTCTCCTACCCCTCCCGGTCGTACACCTTCCTGGCGTGGAACACGGAGCATCCGCTGTTCGAGGATCCGAAGGTCCGGCGCGCGCTGACGATGGGGATCGACCGCCGGCAGGTCGTCGACGCGCTGCTCTACGGCTACGGGCGGCTCGCCATCGCCGACGTGATGCCCTTCCAGTGGATGTTCCACGAGGAGCTCGAGCCGTGGCCCCACGATCCGGACCGGGCCCGGACGATGCTCGAGGAGGCCGGGTGGAGCGACACCGACGGGGACGGGGTGCTCGACAAGGAGGGCCGACCGTTCCGCTTCATCCTCGAGACGAACCAGGGGAACGACCTGCGGGAGGACATCCTGGTGATCGTCCAGAACGATCTCGAGGAGATCGGCGTCGACGTCCAGCCCCGGCTCGTCGAGTGGAACACCCTGATCGACCGCCTCAAGCAGCGCGACTTCGAGGCCGCGGTGAGCGGGTGGTCGGTCGACTTCAAGTTCGACCCGAGCGAGGTGATGGCGTGCGACGCCGGCGTGTACAACTACCCCTCCTACTGCAACCGGATGGCGGACTCGCTGATGCAGCAGGCGCTGAAGACCGTGGATCGCAGCGAGGCCCTCCCCCTGTGGAAGGAGTACCAGGAGATCGTCCACGAGGAGCAGCCCTACACCTTCCTGTACTACCTGGAGGAGCGGCTCGGGGTGAGCCGGCGCCTGAAGGGGGTGGAGGCGGACGCCCGGGGCCATCTGGTGACGATCGACGAGTGGTGGATCCCGGAGGAGCGGCAGCGCGGCGGGGGGGGGCCGGAGGCGACGAACCGATGAGACGGAAGGAGAGCGACATGCGGAGGACGGCACGGATCGCGACGCTCGGGGCGCTCGCCCTGGCTCTCGCCTGCGGGGGCGCCGGAGAGGAGCCGGGCGAGCGCCCGGAGGCGGAGGCCGCCCCGGCCGACGGCGGCATGCTGGTGACGGCGATCGGCGCCGATCCCGACGTCCTCTTTCCCCCCACCTCCACCTCGGCCCAATCGAGCGACATCTACGACCAGATCTTCTGGTACCTGATGCGGTCGGACCCCGACCTCGTCCACCACCAGCCGGGCCTCGCCGACTCGTTCCGCTTCTCCGAGGACTCGCTGGCGATCGACTTCTTCATCAACCCCGGGGTCACCTGGCACGACGGCCATCCGTTCACCGCGGAGGACGTGGTGTTCTCCCACGACGTGTGCACCGCGCCGGAGATCAACTTCTCGGCCGTCTCGTGGCTCCAGCACATCACCGAGGTGGAGGCGGTCGACTCGCTCACCGTCCGCTTCCACTACGACCGCAAGTACATGCCCGAGTACATGGTGACCGACGCCAACGTGTGCTACCCGATCCCCGAGCACATCCTGGGGGAGATGTCGTACGAGGAGATGAAGAACAGCGACTACACCCGCCGGCCGGTGGGGACCGGACCGTTCCGCTTCGTCTCCTGGGAGCCCGGGCAGAGGGTCGTGATCGAGGCGTATCCCGACTTCTTCAAGGATCGGGCCCACCTGAACCGGGTGACCTACCGGGTGATCCCCGAGCCCACCACGATCGTCACCGAGGTGATGAACGGGAACGTGGACCTGTGGCCCCGGTTCCAGAGCTCCTTCTACCCGGAGCTCACCGAAAGTCCCGGGATCGAGGTCCTCTCCGAGCCGGGGCGCTCCTACACCTACATCACCTACAACACCGAGGACCCGATCTTCTCGGACGTCCGGGTGCGCAAGGCCCTCACCTACGGCCTCGACCGCCAGCAGATCGTCGACGCCCTGCTGTACGGGCAGGCGAAGATCGCGACCCAGCCGATCATCTCGATCATCTGGGCCCACGACCCGGAGATCGAGCCCTACCCCTACGATCCCGAGCGGGCGCGGCAGCTGCTCGAGGAGGCGGGGTGGACCGATGCCGACGGGGACGGGATCCGGGAGAAGGACGGCCGCGATCTCCGCTTCGAGCTGAAGACGAACTCGGAGAACCAGCTACGGAAGGACGTCGTCCAGATCGCCCAGCAGCAGTGGAAGGAGATCGGGGCCCGAGCGACCCCGAACACCGCCGAGGCGAACACCTTCTTCGAGGACCTGATGGCCCAGGAGTACCAGGCCGCGGTCGCCGGCTGGGTGGTGGGGATCAAGCCCGATCTCGAGCCGACCTTCAAGACCGGGGAGCTGTTCAACTTCCCCGCCGCGAAGAACGCCCGCCTCGACTCGATCATGGCGGAGGCGGTGCTCGAGGCGGACATGGAGGAGGCGACGGAGCTGTGGTCCCAGGCCCAGCGGATCGTGGTGGACGAGGCGTATTACACGTTCCTCTTCGAGCAGAACGACCTCCACGCGATCCACGAGCGGTTCCGGGGGGTCGACATGACCCCGTACGGCTGGGGCCACTACCTCGAGGAGTGGTACGTGCCCGAGGGACGGCAGCGGTACGACGTGCCGGTCGGCGCCTCCCCGTTCGCGGAGGAGGGGGAAGACGTGGCCGCGGAGGCCGGAGGCGTCTCCGGAACGACGGCGGGCGCGACGACCGACCGCTGATCCCGGGGTGACCGGCTACCTCGCCAAGCGGTTCCTCCAGGCGATCCCGATCCTGCTCGGGGCGTCGACGATCATCTTCTTCCTGATGCACGCCGCTCCTGGCGACCCCACCTCGATCTACCTCGCGAACCCGAACATCGACCCCGCGGTGGTCGAGCAGATGCGGCGCAACCTGGGACTCGACCAGCCCGTCCACGTCCAGTACGTGAAGTGGCTGGGCTCGTTCCTCACCGGGGACTTCGGCTACTCCTTCAGCCAGCACCGCCCGATCTCCGACATCCTGAAGGACGCGATCCCGAACACCCTGCTCCTCTCGGCCGTGGCCCTGACCCTGATCTTCCTGATCGGGGTCGTGGTCGGTACCGTGCAGGCGGTCCGCCAGTACTCGTGGATGGACAACATCGCGACGGTGGCGTCCTTCTTCTTCTACTCGATGCCGTCGTTCTGGTTCGGGCTGATGCTGATCCTGCTGTTCAGCTACAAGATGCAGTTGCTGCCGGCGAGCCAGATGACCTCCGTCGACTACGAGTTCCTCACCGTCCCGAACCAGTGGATCGACCGGCTGAAGCACCTGCTCCTCCCCTCGCTCGCGCTGGGGGTCGGAGGGGCCGCCGCGGTCGCCCGCTACATGCGGAGCGGCATGCTCGAGCAGATCCGCCAGGACTACGTCCGCACCGCGCGCGCGAAGGGCCTGAGCGAGCGGAAGGTGATCTTCAAGCACGCGATGCGGAACGCGCTGATCCCGGTGGTGACGCTGCTCGGCCTCTTCTTCCCCTTCCTGATGAGCGGCACCGTGCTGATCGAGACGATCTTCGCGTGGCCCGGCATGGGGCGGACGATCGTCAACGCCATCTTCATGCGCGACTACCCGGTCGTTCTCGCCAGCGCGTTCGTGATCGCGGTCATGGTGATCGTCGGCAACCTGATCGCCGATGTCCTGTACTCGGTCATCGACCCGCGGGTGACGGTCGAGGAGGAGGCCGGGTAGGTGGCGCCCCACGGGGAGTCCGGAGGAGTGGAGACGGCCGCCCTCGTCGTCGGGGAGACGGCCCCTCGCGGCGGGTTCGTCCCGTCGGAGGGGGAGGAGGCCCAGCCGCGAAAGCCGTGGGCGGTCGCTCTCAACGCGATCGTCCCCGGGCTCGGCTCGCTCGCGCTCGGCCGCCGAATCGCCGGCGCCTGGCTGCTGGGCGGCTGGCTCCTCTCCATCGCGACCCTGGCGACCTCCCGCGAGGAGATCTCCCGGACCCTCGCGGATGGGGGCGTGGGCGACTGGGTGGCGCTCGTCACCCTGGCGGTGACGCTGGTGGGCGTGTGGGGGGCGGCGGTGTGGGACGCCGCCGTGGCCGCCACCCGACCGCCCAAGCGCACCGGCGTGAGCCAGTGGCGGCTCGCGGCGCGTCGTTTCCGGAAGGACCGTCTGGCCATGGCGGGGCTGGCGATCATGGTCCTGCTGTACTGGATCACCCTGCTGGCCCCCTACATCGCGCCGTTCGACCCCAACTTCCAGGGCGACATCGTCCTCAACCGCTACCTCGGCCCGTCGCTCGAGCACCCGATGGGGACCGACAAGTTCGGCCGCGACGTCTTCAGCCGGGTCCTGTACGGCGCCCGGATCTCGCTCACGATCGGCTTCCTGGCGGTGGCGATCTCGATCACCCTGGGCTCGCTGTTCGGCGCGCTCGCGGGCTACTTCCGGGGGTGGGTGGACACCGCGATCGCCCGCGGCATCGACATGCTGCTGTCGATTCCCCGGCTCATCCTGCTGCTCGTGATCATCGCCGTGTTCTCGCCCTCGATCTGGCTCATCATCGCGGCGCTCGGCCTCACCGGTTGGTATGGCAGCGCCCGCATCGTCCGGGGGCAGTTCCTCCAGCTCCGCGAGCAGGAGTTCGTGCACGCCTCGCGCGCGCTCGGCTACTCCGACTGGCGCATCATCGCCCGCCACATCCTCCCCAACACGCTCGCCCCGATCATCGTGATCGCGACCCTGAACATCGGCAACACGATCCTGCTGGAGGCGGGGCTCAGTTTCCTCGGCCTGGGGGTCCAGCCCCCGACCGCGTCGTGGGGCTCGATGGTGAACGACGGCCGCGACGCGATGATCACCGCGTGGTGGATCTCCACCTTCCCGGGTCTCGCCATCGTCCTCACCGTGGTCTCCTTCAACCTCCTGGGCGACGGCCTCCGCGACGCGCTGGACCCGCGGATGCGGAGCGGATGAGGGGGCGGGCGGGCGCCGCGCTCGCGGCCCTCCTGCTGCTCCTCGCCCCGGCGGGCCTGCGCGCCCAGACCGGCTTCACCCCCGCCGGCGCCGAGCGGCTCGCCGAACGGGAGGCGCACATCCTCGCCACGATCGAGCCGGATTCGCTCGCGGCGTGGTCGCGCGCGCTGTCGGCCCGTCCCCACGTGGCCGGCTCCCCCGCGCAGCTCGCCGTCGCCGAGTGGCTGCTCGACCGGCTCCGGGACGCGGGCCTCGCGGCGGAGACGGCGGAGTACCGGGTGTTCCTGCCGTGGGCCGAGCGGGTGTCCCTGCGGATGGTCGCGCCCGATACCGCGGTCTTCGCGCTCGCCGAGCCCCCGATCCCGGGTGACCCGGCCACGGCGCTTCCCCAGTACCCGTGGGCCAACGGCTACGCCGCACCGGGCGTGGCGGAGGCGGAGGTGGTGTACGCCCACTACGGCCTGCCCGACGACTACGCAGCCCTCGCGGAGCGGGGGATCGACGTGGAGGGGGCGGTGGTCCTCGCCCGCTACGGCCGTTCCTACCGGGGGGTGAAGGCGCGCCTCGCGGAGCGCCACGGCGCCGCGGCGCTGCTCCTGTACTCCGATCCGGACGACGACGGGTACGTGCGCGGGGACGTGGTGCCGGAGGGGCCGTGGCGGCCGTGGCACGGGGTGCAGCGGGGTAGCGTACTGGACGGGACCGGCGATCCGACCACCCCCTACACCCCCAGCCTTCCGGGCGCCGGGCGGACGCCTCCGTCCGCCTCGGGGATCGAGATCCCGACGATCCCGGTGGTGCCGATCTCCTACGGGACCGCCGCCGAGATCCTCGCCCGGCTGCGGGGCGCGGCCCTTCCCGAGGAGGCGTGGCAGGGAGGGCTGCCGTTCCGCTACCACGTCGGGCCCGGCCCGGTGCGGCTGCGGGTGAGCCTGGACGACGACCGGGACGGGCCCGACCGGGGGTACAAGCCGGCCCGGAACGTGATCGCCACCGTCGAGGGGAGCGAGTGGCCCGACGAGGTGGTCGTAGTGGGAGGGCACATCGACGCCTGGGGCCCCGGGGCGAACGACAACGTGAGCGGCACCGTCTCCGTGCTGGCGGCCGCCCGCGCGATCGCCTCCCTCACCGCCGCCGGCGAGCCGCCGCGGCGGACGATCGTCTTCGCGGGATGGGACGCGGAGGAGTGGGGCCTGATCGGATCGACGGAGTGGGTGGAGCACAACGCCGACCGGCTCTCCGCCCATGGCGTCGCCTACCTCAACCAGGACGCGATCGGCGGCACCCGCTTCCGGGCGGCCGCCTCGCCGTCGCTGAAGTCGCTGATCCGGGAGGCGGCCCGCGCCGTGACGGCGAGCGGTGAGCGCTCCCTCCACGACGTGTGGCTCCGCGGGGAGGAGGCCGGCACACCCGGGGAGGTCGCCGAGCCGGCCGAGCCGGGGGTCTCGGACCTCGGCGGAGGCTCCGACTTCGCCCCCTTCTCCGCCCACCTGGGCATCCCGAGCGTGAACCACGGCTTCGCGAGCCCCGGCGGCGTCTACCACTCCGCCTACGACACCTGGCGGTGGATGGCGGAGCACGGGGATCCCGGCTTCACCCACCACGCGCTCTCCTCCCGGCTGGTCGCCCTGCTGGCGCTCCGGCTCGCCGACGTCGAGCTGCTCCCGTACGACATCGCCGCCCTCGCCCGGCAGATGGCCGGGCAGTGGGACCCGCTGCGGGCCGAGGCGCGCGAGGCCGGTCTGCTGGACGAGGCCGCCGCGAGGCGCCTCGACGGCGCCTGGTCAGCCCTGGAGCGGGTCGGGGCGGGGTGGAAAGCGGCGAGGGACCGATACCTCGCCGGCGAGGTGGACGCCGCCCGCAGCCGG
>JAWVZN010000011.1:0-49645 GCA_033722155.1 Gemmatimonadota bacterium
GCTCACCCGCCCCACCTCCTTCGGCTCGGCGGTCTCGATCCTCCGGGCCCACCTGGACATCACCGTCCCCTCGCCCAACACCGAGGGGCCGCTCCCGTGGTCCTCGGCCGGGGGCGCGCTCCACCTCTCCGACCTCGACCACGGCGGCTGGACCGGCCGGCCGATGACGTTCGTCGTGGGGCTGGACGCCGAGCGCTTCCCGGGCGCGGGGATCCAGGACCCCCTTCTCCTGGACGAGGACCGTCTGGAGCTGGCGCCCGACGCCCTGCCCACCTCCACCGAGCGTCTGGCCGAGCGCCGCTGGGCGCTGGCGGCGCTGCTGGCCCGGCTGGAGGGGACGGTCACGCTGTCGTGCTCCACCTGGTCGGCGATCGAGGGGCGGGACGTCGCCCCGGCGGCGGACCTGCTGCAGGCGTTTCGCCTCCAGCGGGACGACCCCGCGAAGAACTACGAGGAGCTCCACGACGCCCTCTCCCCGATCGCCTGCCCGGTTCCGCGCGGCGAGGGGCGGATCGACGCCGCCGACGTGTGGCTGGCCGCGCTCGCCTCCGGCGACGGGCTGAAGGCGGGCCTCCCGCAGGTTCTGGAGGCCCATCCCGGCCTGGCCGCCGGCATCGACGCGGCCGAGGCGCGCGAGAGCGACGGGGTCACCGCCTGGGACGGCAAAATCGAGCCCCGGCCCGACACGCTGGACCCCCGGCGGAGCGGCCGGCTGGTCTCCTCCTCCCAGCTCTCGAAGCTGGCCGGCTGCCCGCTCAGCCACCTCTACCGGAAGGTCCTGCGGCTGAAAAAGCCCGACGACCCCGAGCTCGAGCCCGGCCGGTGGCTGGAGGCCCGCCACCGGGGGAGCCTCCTCCACGACGTCTACGAGGTGGCGCTCCGCCGCGCCCGCGAGCGGGACGTGGCCGTGGGCGAGCCCGGGTTCGAGGAGCTCGCCCTCGAGGTCCTCGACGAGCAGGTCGCACGCTACCGCGGCAAGGTGCCGGTCCCGAGCGAGGTCGTCTTCCGCCACGAGGTGGATTCCCTGCGGCGCGACGTCCGCTCCTTCGTCCGCCACGTCCGGACGACCGGCGCCGACTGGGTCGCGCTGGAGCAGGTGGTGGGCTACGGCCGCGGCGCTCCCCCGCCCGTCGAGATCGAGCTCGACGGCGGCACCCTCGCCGTCTGCGGCCGGATCGACCGGATCGACCGCACCGGCGAGGGCCTCGTCGTCATCGACTACAAGACGGGCTCGACCTGGGGCCACGGCGCCGAGCAGGGCACCTGGCACGGAGGTCGCCACCTCCAGCACCTCCTCTACACCCGGGTCGCCGACGCCCTCTACGAGGAGCCCGTCCACCGGATGGAGTACCACTTCCCGACGACGAGGGGGCAGAACGAGCGGCGCCGCTACGAGGTCGGCCGCCTCCGCGAGGGCGAGGCCGTCCTCGACGCCATCCTCGACCACGTCGCCGAGGGCACCTTCGTCGCCAGCGACGACGAGGGCGACTGCAGGTTCTGCGACTACAAGGCGATCTGCCGGGTGGAGGTCGACGACTGGGGCAACGCCCACTCCCCGCCGGTGGAGCGGACGAAGGCGCGGTGGGAGGAGCTCGCGGCGTACGAGCGGCTCCGGTGGCTGCGGGGGTTGGGGTAGACGGGTCGCGCTTACGTCAGATGAGCGTCGACGAACGCTCTGGGGGATAGAACCTCGATCCCTCTCCAGCGATCCACGGAAAGGAGATCGTCGTCACCGGAGATCACGATCTCCACGCCCGCGCCCAGAGCACAGGCGAGGAATTTGTCGTCTTCGGGATCCCGGCTGACCGATTCCTCGAGTGCGGGCGCGTCCACCATTTCGGCGTGGTGGCCGACGAGGGCGAGCAGAGGGGAAAGCTCCAGGTCGCCGTACTCCCTCGTGAGCTCTTCGCCGGCGCGCAGATACTCGTCGAGGATATCAGGCGAGATCACGATGCCGATCTCGCCGCTCCTCCAGGCGTCGAGGATCCTGCCGGGCGTTCCACCGAAGAAAATGCCGGACAGGAGAACGTTCGTATCGAGGACAACCCTCAACGCTCGCTACGAGCGCGATCGATGGCGGCAGCGATATCCGAACTCCGCAGTCCGGCTTCCCTGGCGGCGCTTCGAGCTCGGGACAGAAGGGAGTCGAACTCCTCCATGCTGGGTGGTTGGATCGTCGTGAGGACGACAGAGTCGTCCTCTGCCATCACGATGAACCTGGTGCCCGGCTCCAGTCCCAGCCTCCTGCGAATCTCCTCGGGTATCACCACCTGACCCCGGGAAGATAGTTTCGTCGTCGAGATCTCTGTCATAGCACCACCTCCTTGTCTTATAAGTAAGACTAAGGCGATTGAGGGTCAATTCTTAATCCCGGGAAGGTCTTCCTCGAGGACGGGTGATCCCGGAGACCGCGCTCCGGTTCGCCCGCTTCACCGACACCGAACCGGTCCGGTTCAGCAGGAGTGTTTCATCCCCGCAAACCACGGCACGTGGATGAGCGCCTGACGCTCCTCGCACCAGTAGTGGCCGCAGATCTTCCGCGGGTGGATCACCTCGCCGCACCGCCCGCACAGGCTCGGCTCGCATCGGCAGGTCGCGATCTTCGGGGAGCCGTTCGCGGCCGCGGCGACCCCCTTCAGCTCCCCGCAGGCGTCGCACCGCGACAGCTCGCAACGAGGGGCCTCGTCCTGCTCGGTCGATGATCGAGAGGTTCGGGTGGGGTCGGCGAGAGCAGCGAGCCAGAGCGGCGTGCCCGCTCCGATGGCGTGCAAGAACGTCCTGCGGTCCACGTTGCACCTCCTGCATCGTTCCCGGGTCCGGGCTGGCGTTGGCACCTCGGCGCTCTGCCAGGTTGCCGCGCGCGTCGTCGGGCCAGTTCCCTCGGCGCGTCTCTGGATACGTGTTCGAGTATAGCGGATCCCGCTATCAACGCTACTTGACGTATGGACATATTGATGCAATGTCGATACACTTTTGTGCATGCCGCGTACGACCCTGAAGCTCGAGGACGATCTGCTGCGCCGGCTCAAGGAGAAGGCGGCCCGCGAAGGGCGGACCCTCCAGTCCGTCGTCAACGACCTCCTTCGGCAGGGCCTGACCGTCCGGCGGGACACCGACTACCGGCTGCGCCTCCTCACCTGGGAGGCGGATCCGCAGCCGGGGGTGGATCTGTTCGACCGGGACACCCTGTTCGACCGGATGGAGGAGCGGTGAGGTGCAGGCGGTCGACACCAACGTCCTCGTCCTCGCCCACAACGAACGCGCCCCCGGGCACGCCACCGCACGGGACGTTCTGACCCTTCTCGCCGAGGGCGACCTGCCCTGGGCGATCCCTTGGCCGTGCGTCTACGAGTTCCTGCGGGTCGTCACCCACCCGAGGGTGCTGCACCCGCCGATGCGCCTGGAGCGTGCGGTGGACGCCATCGGCCGGATCGTGGAGAGCCCCTCCCTGCTGCTGCTCTCCGAGACCTCCCGGCACGCCGAGGTGATGGAGCGGGTGATCGGGGACGCGGGCGCCACCGGCAACCTGATCCACGACGCCCACATCGCCGCCCTCTGTCTCGAGCACGGCGCCCGCGAGCTGCTGACCGGCGACCGGGACTTCGTGCGCTTCGAGGGGCTGACCGTCACCGACCCGTTCTCCTGAGGGCGGGGCCGATCGCCGGGGCGGCGGGCCCGGGCCTCACTCCCCGAACGCCTCCGGATCCACCGGCCGGACCGCCTGCTCCGGGTCCCCCTCCACCAGCTCCCTCACGTCGAACGCCAGCGGCGGGCCCGGCGGGTCGCCCTCGGTCCCGGGCGCGGGGTTTCGCTCGAAGTACTGGATCGAGACCTCGCGGGAGGAGAAGACCGCCTGGATCCGGACCTCTTCGTCGCCCACGTTGCGGAAGCCGTGCTTCATCCCGCCGGGGATGAAGACGACGGCGCCGGGCCCGATCTCCCGCGTCTCCTCGCCCACCCTCGCCTCGACGGCGCCCTCCACGAGGAAGAACACCTCGTCCTCCCTGTGGCGGTGGAGCGGGATCTCGTCGCCGACGGCCATCCGCTCGCAGAAGACGCTCATCCCCTCCACGTGGGGGCCGGGGCCGTCCGAGGGGTCGACCACGAGGGCGAGCTCGGAGTCGGGGCGATAGTCGTCGGGGTCGTCCTCGAAGTCGAGGGGCCGGTAGGCGGGCTGCTCGATGATCGCCATCGATCTCGCTCCTTCGTCAGTGGAAAGGATCTTCGGTGCGCGGGGTCCATTATAGAAGGGCGGGCGATTGCTCCGCCCGCCCGGGAGTCCCAGATTGGAACGGATGGAGGCGCCGTCCGAACGGGAGATCGAGCTCCTGCGCTGCATGACCCCCGCCGAGAAGCTGGCCGTTCAGCGGACGCTGATCCGCGAGGCGTACGAGCTGAAGGCCGCGGGCATCCGCGCGCTCCATCCCGATCTTCCGGAGGAGGAGGTGCGAAGCCGGGCGCGGGCCATGGTGGGCGGTGCGTGAGCCGGACTTCCTCGGGCTCTTCGTCGAGCCGCTCGAAGACCTCCGGGTGCCCTACATGATCACCGGGGCGGTCGCGTCGGCGATCTACGGCGAGCCTCGTTTCACCCGCGACATCGACATCGTTCTGGAGTTGCGGCGATCGGACGTCGAGACCTTCTCGGAGGCCTTTCCCGAGGAAGCGTACTACGTCCCGCCCGCGCCGACCCTTCGGGAGGAGATCGCGCGTTCGTCCAGCGGACATTTCAACCTGATCCACCAGGCGACGGCCCTTCGCGCCGACATCTATCTGCGGGGGGACGACCCGCTCCACGGATGGGCCTTCGAGCGACGCCGCCGGATCGATGTCGACGACGTGGAAGCGTGGGTGGCGCCGATCGAATACGTCGTGCTCCGAAAGCTCGAATACTTCCGATCCTCCGGCTCCGACCGGCATCTCCGTGACGTGAGCGGGATGATGAGGGTCAGCGAGGAGATCGTCGATTGGGACGAGCTCCAGGGCTGGACCGATCGGCTCGACCTGGAGGAGGCCCTCGAGGCGGCTCGAGTGTACGGGGCGTGAACCCCCACCGGGGGAATGCGCGTCCCGTGCCCCGCGAGGGGATCGTCCGGCTCACCGCCGATCAGGACGATGTCGCCCGCCGGCGCTTCGAGGAGCCGACCGACGGCTACACTCTGGTCGACCTGCGGAGCGGCTACACCTGGATGGACCGGGGCGTGGAGGTCCGGTTCGGCGTCGACAACGTGTTCGACGAGGAGTACGTGAATCACCTCAACGCCTAAGAACCCCTTCACCGGCGAGCAGGTACCCGAGCCGGGCCGGGTGTTCGTGCTGGACGCGAGCGTGGCCTTCTAGGGGGTGTCCTCCTCCGCCGGGCCGTCGCTGTTCCAGATGTCGCGGTGGAGCTTCCAGCCGTCGGGCGTCCGCTTCCAGACGACCAGGTAGGAGCCCGAGTCCATCACGCCGTCGGGGCCCTGGATCGTGAAGGTCCCGACCTCCACGGCCCGACCGTCGCCGGCGGGCTCGAGCTCGACGGTCTCCAGGTCGACGCCGGTGACGTCCATCCCCTCGGCGGCACCGGCCCAGAAGTCGGCGATCGCGTCCCGCCCCTCGACCGGCGCGCCACCGGGCGGATAGATCGCGGCGTCCTCGGTGTAGGCCGCGCGCATGCCGCCGGCGACGTCGTCGGACGTGAAGGTCTCCTCGAAGGACGCGTTCATCTCTTCGATCGCGGCGCGGGCATCTTCGAAGGTCTCTCCGGCCATCGCCATCGTGTCCGCGGCGGCGGTGTCGGCGGCCTCGTCGGCGGTGCCGGCCTCCTGGCCGGTCTCGGCGCAGGCCATTCCGAGGGCGAGAACGATCATCACGGTCAACGCTTCGATTCCTCTTCTCAAGCGTCCTCCTGTTCGATGGGGGTACGGCGTCACGGACCAACGCTAGTTTATACTACGGGCCGTGTCGGCGGTCAATCCTCCCGCTTCCCGTTTGACACGGCGGCGATCCCGGATATGCTGGGGAGGCTACGCTCCGGATCCGCCGGAGCCATCCCGATCGAAAAGGAGCGTGTATGAGATCGACCCGACTCACCGTCGTCGCCCTTCTCCTCCTTCTGCCCGCCGTCGCGTGCCAGGCGCAGGAGGCCGAGGACGAGGGCGACACCATGCAGACGGCCGGCGAAGCGGAGGCGATGCCCGTCACCGCTGCGTCCGACATGGCCGTCACCCACTACGAGGCCGGCCAGCGGGCCCTCGACATGGGGCGCGTCGACGAGGCGCGCGCCGAGTTCGAGAAGGCGATCGCGGCCGATCCCGACTTCGCGATGGGGTACTGGGGTCTGGCGAACTCGGCGAACTCGCTCGAGAGCTTCCGGGAGAACGTGGAGCAGGCCGAGGAGTACGCCGGGAGGGCGAGCGAGGCCGAGCAGCTGCGAATCGAGGTGATGCGGGCCGGCTTCGAGGACGACGTGGAGGCCCAGAAGGCCGCCGCCGACCGGCTCGTCGAGGTCGCCCCGAACAGCCCCCGCGCGTGGATGGCGCTCGCCGCCGTCCAGAGCGACATGGGGGACGAGGCGGCCGCACGGGAGTCGCTCGAGAGGGCGATCGAGCTCGACCCCGACTTCGCGCCCGCCCACATGGCGCTCGGCAACTCGTACCTGTTCACCGAGCCGATCGACTTGGACGCGGCCCGGAGCCAGATGGAGCGCGTCGTCGAGCTCGAGCCCGACGAGGCGATCACCCACGACCTGCTCGGCGACGCCTACCGGGCCCAGGGGATGCTCGAGGAGGCGGCGGCCGAGTACGGCCAGACCGCCGAGCTCGACGAGGACTCCGGCAACGGCTACCAGCAGCGGGCTCACGTCCACTCGTTCCTCGGCAATTACGAGCAGGCGCGCGCCGACTACGACCGGGCGATCGAGATCGAGAGCGGGACGAACATCGCGGCGTCGTTCGGCGTCTACCGCGCGCTCGTCTCCGTCCACGAGGGGAATCTGGAGGCCGCGGTCGACGAGCTCGAATCGCTGGTCGACGAGATCGACGGGATGGACATTCCGGGCCCCCGGGGGCCGAAGATCTTCGCGCTGAACAGCGCGATCCAGATCGCGCTGCACGGCGGGATGCTCGACCGGGCCGAGGCCCTGCTCGAGCGCCGGAACGCGCTGCTGGACGAGAACGTCGCCGTCGCCGGGACCGAGGCCGCAGAGCGGAATGCCACCGTCGCGAAGGCGGTCATGCGGGGCCGGCTGGCCGCCCACCGCGGGAACTACGACGCCGCGCTCGAGGCCGCCGAGGAGGCGAGAGCGGCGCTGGAGGCGGGCAACGACCCCGACCGCTACGAGCCCGTCCACCAGCTGATCGGTTTCGTCCACCTGCAGCAGGAGAACCACGACGAGGCGATCACGCACTACGAGCAGTCGAACCCGGACGACATCTACGCCGTCTACCACCACGCGCTGGCGCTCGAGGGCGCTGGCCGGACCGCGGAGGCGAACGAGCTGTTCGCCAAGGTCGCCGACTGGCGCTTCAACAGCCCCGGGCTGGCGCTGGTGCGGGCGGACGCGTCGGAGAAGGTCGCCGAATAGGCCAGCCGGGATCCGGTCTCGAGAAGAGAAGGGGCGGGGGAGGGTCCCCCGCCCCTTCGTCGTCCTACGCCTCGGTCGTGAACCAGATCTCGGGATCGCCGGCCACGCCGGCCTCCCCCATCACCTCCCGAAGCCGATCCGAGGCCGCGAACGCGCGGGCGGTCTCCTCGTTCTCGAAGTCGTGCCACACGGTGACGTCCTCGGGATCGTCCACGGACTGGAAGACGGCGTCACCGACGACGCCCATGTCCCTCCGCTCCTCGTCGAAGTCGTCGTAGGCCTCTTTCCAGGAATCGAAGTCCTCCACGGGATGGCGCACGAACATGCGAACCATGACGACCTCCTCGAAAAGGTCGATAGTCGGGCGCGAACGATTCTACGATTCAATATCCATGGCCGGGTCGATGTATCAACCGGAGACGGGTCGCACCGCTCCGGCCTCGAGCAAGGGTCCCAGCATGTCGGCGGCGCCGCCGTGCTCGACGATCCGGCCGTCGACGACCCGGTCCACGTTCACGCCGGTGAACTCGAGCGCCTGGCCCGTCGGCGCGATGCCGGCCCACTCCCCCTCGTGGGTGCCGCGCGCGATCACCACCGTGGCCACCCACTCCCCCTCGGCGATCTGGCGCTCGATCTCGAGCTCGAGGTCGGGGTAGGTGCGGCGGACGCCGACGACGTGCTCGGCCATTCCCTCGATCCCGCTCTCGACGCGTTCCCGGCCGGCCCGCTCCACGCACCCGGGATCGACGAACTCGGCGATTCGCTCCACGTCGCCGGTGTTGACGACCTCCTCGTAGAAGCGGCGGACGAGCTGCTTGTTCTCCTCTGTCCCCATCGGGGTGCTCCTTCCGGCGCCCTGCGGGCGCGGCTCGGCTACGTTTCCGCCATCCCTTCCAGGAACTCCGCCATCGCCCCGGTGACGACCCCGGGCCGCTCGAGCGCGGTGAGGTGGCCCGCCTCCGGTACGAGCTCGAGCCCGGCGCCGGGAATCCCCGCAGCGATCTCCCGCGATCGATCGGGCGGAAGCGCCTCGTCCTCCTCTCCCACGAGGACGAGGGTCGCCACGTCGATCCCGCCCAGGCGATCGACCACGGCGTCCCGCCGGACGAGCGCGTCCAGGATCGTGAGCATCGAGGGTACGTGCGTGGCGGCGAAGCGCCCCTTCCACGCCTCCACCAGCTCGGGCTTCGTCTCGCGCGTCGTCTCCCCGAACATGAGCCGGGCGACCGCCGGCAGCAGCGGTCGCATGCCGAGGGCCCGCGCGGTCCACCCCATCGCCCGGTACTTCCATTTCGCGAGGGTCGTTTCGGCGCCGGCGTCGGTGTCGAGGAGGACGAGCCCGGCGACCCGGCCGGGCCGCTCGAGCGCGGCCCGGAGCGCCACCATCCCGCCGATCGAGAGCCCCGCCCACACCGCCCGCCCGATCCCCAGGGGCGGGCCCTCGCCCCGCTCCTCGAAGTGGATCCTCGCTCCCGGGGTCTCCGCGAACGGCACGGCGGGTCAGCCCTTGCCTTCGGCGACGGCGTAGCGCAGGACCACGATCCCGCCCGGGTAGGCGTGGGTGTCCTCCAGCTCGAGCCGCGTCCGCGCGTCCCGGGTCGGCAGCAGGGGGATCCCGTCACCCAGCAGGACGGGCACGACGGCCACTTCCACCTTGTCGACGAGCCCCGCGTCGAGCAGGCTCCGGAAGAGGATCCCGCCGCCCACGAGCCAGATCGCCTTCCCCTCCTCCTCGCGGAGCCGTCGGACGGTCGCCTCGGCATCGTCGCCGACGAGCGTGACCCGCTCATCGTCGATCCCGCCGAGGCGGGTCGAGAAGACCCAGACCGGCATGTCCGGAAGGTGGTCCTCCATCACCTCCCACGTGGCGCGTCCCATCAGGGCCGCGTCGAAGCGGGCCATGAACGCGTCCCAGTCGACCTCCGGCTCCTCGGGGATCCAGTCGTAGCCCCCGCCGGGATCGGCGATGTAGCCGTCGAGGCTCGCCGCGACCGAGTAGATCACCTCGCGCATCGTGCCCTATCGATAGGCGGGACGGTGTCGCGAGTCCAGCGAGGGGGGGTCCCGGTGCCCTCGAAAACTCGAGTTTCGCGCGACGACGAAACTCGAGTTTCATAGGGCGGTGGAGGGGAAGGCGGGTCCGCGGTTCCTGCCTGGATCCGAGTCGCGTGGCGATCCCCTTCGCGATCCGTCACCTTGTCGCCGGGTTCCCCGATCATGAGGCCACGATGACCGATCCCGCGAGCGAAGCCCGGCGCGCCCCCTGGCGGCCCGTCCATCCCGGCCCGCCACCCCCCGACCAGGCCGAGCGGGACCGGATCGCCGGGGAGCTCGACACGAGCCTGCTGGTGGAAGCGGGCGCGGGCTCGGGGAAGACGACGGCGCTGCTCGAGCGGATGGTGGCGCTCCTCGCCGAAGGCAGGGCCGAGGTCCACGAGATCGCCGCGATCACCTTCACGAAGAAGGCGGCGGCCGAGCTCCGGGAGGGCTTCCAGATCGCGCTGGAGGAGGCGATCGACCGCGTGCGCGAGGCGGACGGCTACGAGGCGGACGGCTACGAGGCGGAGCTCGTCCGGCTCGACGCCGGCCTCCGCGACATCGAGCGCGCCTTCATCGGGACGATCCACGCCTTCTGCGCCCGGCTCCTCAGGGAGCGGCCGATCGACGCCGGACTCGACCCCGCCTTCTCCGAGCTGGTCGACGTGGAGGCCGAGGAGCACCGGACCCGCTTCTGGCACGCCTGGCTCGATCGCCTCCAGGCCTCCGAGGACCCCGTCCTGCCGGAACTCCGCGAGATCGGGATCGCGCCGGGCGACCTCTTCGGCGCCTTCGAGACGCTGGACGACTACCGCGACGTGGCGTTCGAGGCCCGGCCCGTGGAGCGGCCCGAACCGGCGGAGGCCCGGCGGGAGATCGAGCAGTTCCATGACGACGCGCTCCCGCACCTCCCCGACGAGGAGCCGGAGAAGGGGTGGGGCGACCTCCAGAAGGCCCTCCGCCGGTGGCGCTACCTCCGCCGGACCGCCGAGTGGACCGACGACGTGGCGTTTCTCGACCAGGTGCTGGCGAAGGTCGTCGGATGGGAGCAGGGCGACGAGACCCAGAACCGGTGGGGGACAGACCGAGAGGAGAAGGCCCGCGCCAAGGCGCTCAGCGAGCGGCTCGAGGAGATCGGCGCCGAGGGGGGCGAGGCCCACCGGGTCCTCACTCGGTGGTGGGCCCACCGCTACCCGGCCGCGCTCGGCTTCGGCCGCCGGGCGGCCTCCGAATACGCCGCCGAGCGGCGGCGCGCCGGCCGGCTCACCTTCCAGGACCTGCTGCTCCTCGCCGCCCGGCTCCTCCGCGAGAACCCCTCCGCCCGCCGCCAGCTCGGCGAGCGGTATCGCTACCTCCTGGTGGACGAGTTCCAGGACACCGACCCGATCCAGGCCGAGGTCATCTTCCTGCTGGCGGGCCGGCCCGATCCGGTGGAGGACGACTGGCGGCGCATGGTGCCGCGGCCGGGCGCGCTCTTCGTGGTGGGCGACCCCAAGCAGTCGATCTATCGCTTCCGCAGGGCCGACATCGCCGTGTACCGCCGGGTCCGCGAGCGGTTCGAGGCGCTTTCCCGCCACGGGGTGGGCGGCGTGGTCGAGCTCACCGCGAATTTCCGCTCGCGACCCGCGATCGGACGCTTCGTCGACGACGAATTCGCGGACAGGTTCCGGGAGGAGGCCGACGAGCGCCAGGCGGCCTTCGCGCCGCTGAGGACCCAGCGGGATCCCGCCGGCGAGGACGACGGAGCCGGCGTCTTCTGCTACACGATCGAGCCCGCCTCCGGCGATCACGCGAGCATCGCGTCCGCCGACGCGGAAACGGTCGCCGCGTGGATCCAGGGACGGATCGATTCGGGAGAACGGGCCGCCGGGGACTTCCTGATCCTTCCGTATCGGAAGAGCCACCTGACCCGCTATGCCGAGGCGCTCGAGGCGAGAAACGTCCCCGTCCAGGTGACCGGCGGCGAGATCCCGATCGAGGAGGAAATCTCGGAGCTCAAGCTCCTGCTCCGAGCGCTGGTCGACCCCTCCGATCCCACCCTCACGGTGGCCGTCCTGATCGGCCCCTTCTTCGGATTCAGCCACGAGGTGCTGACGCGGCACAGGGAGGAGGGGGGCTCCTTCCGCCTGCTGTGGAAGGGCCAGCCAGCGGGCGATGTCGCCGACGCGCTCTCCACCCTGCGGCGGTGGTGGAAGATGTCCCGGAGCGTGCCGGCCGACGCGGTGGTGGAGACGATCCTGGCGGATCTGGGCCTGCTCCCGTACGCCGCCGCCGGACGGCTCGGCGCGGTCCGGGCCGGGGCGATCGGCTACCTCGCCGAGGCGGTCCGGAAGGTCGGCGCCGAGGGCGACACCTCGCTCCGCGCCGCCGTCGCCGCGCTCGACGCCGCCCTGTCGCACTCCGACGCCGAGAGCCCCCTCGAGCCCGGACGTGAGGACGTGGTCCGCGTCATGAACCTCCACAAGGCGAAGGGGACCGAGGCCCCGGTGGTGATCCTCGCCGATCCGGCGGGCCGACCGGGGATCGACCCGACCCGCCGGGTGGTGCGTGGTGAGGACGGGACCTCCCGCGGGTGGCTCGAGATCGTGGCGCCGACCCGCTACGGGAAGCGGATCCTCGCCCGCCCCCTCGAGTGGCCCGACCACGCCGCCGAGGAGGCCCGCTTCCGGGCCGCCGAGCGGGATCGCCTCCTGTACGTCGCCACCACCCGCGCGGAGGACGAGCTCCTCGTCGGCCGCCCGACGAAGGGATCGACTTCCTTCTGGGAGCCCCTCTACGCGTGCCTGGAGCGCGACTGGCCGGCGATCGGGCTGTCGGGCCCGGAGCCGCCCGAACGGGCACGGCTCGAGCGCGGTTCCGACGGGATCGTCGCCGAGGCGGAGGCAGTCCGGGCCGACTTCGAGGCCCGGAAGGAGCCCTCCTGGATCGCGGTGGCCGCCTCGAGCCTGGCGAAGGTCGAGGACGAGGAGGAGCTCCGCGCCGCTTCCGGCGGCCGCGGCACCGCGTGGGGGAGCGCCGTCCACGCCGCGCTCGAGGCCGCCCTTCGGGGCCTGGAGGGAGAGGAGCTGCGCGCCGCCTGCCGGAGCGCGCTCGTCGCCCACGAGCGTCCCCCGGGTCCCGCCGGCGAGCCGGAGGAGCTGGACGAGCTGGTGGAGCTCGTCGAGGCGATCCGGTCGAGCGACCTCTTCGCCCGCGCCCGCGGGGCCGAGGCGTGCCTGCCCGAGGTCCCCTTCGCCTGGCGGCGCGAGGTGGACGGCGAGGTGCGCCTCGTCGAGGGGGTCGTCGACCTCGCCTTCCGGGAGCCCGACGGCTGGGTCCTGGTCGACTGGAAGACCGACGAGGTGGAGGACGAGGAGGTCCTCGCCGCCCGCCGCAGGGCGTACGAGTGCCAGCTCGCGATCTACGCCGAGGCGTGGGAGGCGCTCACCGGGGAGGTGGTGAAGGCGCGGGAGCTCCGCTTCGTCCGCTCCGCCGTTTGACGCCCGGTCGCCGGAACCGAGACCTTCCCCCTCCAGTCCCGCATCCCGACCCTCCGAGAGGAGCATCGCATGAGCGCCGTCCAGACGATCGAGGTCACCTGTCCCGAGTGCGACCGCGAGGAGGACGTGGAGGTCCACCAGACCCTCAACGCGACGACCGATCCGGAGGCGCGGGAGAAGCTCTTCGAGGGGGAGATCAACGTCTTCCAGTGCCCCGCCTGCCAGTCGCAGGTTCTCGTGGGCTACCCCCTGCTGTACCAGGACATGGAGCGGGAGTTCGCGGTCCAGTTCGTCCCCTTCCAGGCGGTGGAGGACGAGGAGTACATGAACCAGTTCGGCGCCCGCGGCGAGCTCGAGCTGGAGAGCATGGTGGAGAACGTGGAGCCGATCGAGTACCTGAAGCGCCCCCACGTCGTCTTCGACCTCACCGAGATGCTCCGCTACATCGTCTTCCGCGAGCGGCTGTGGGAGCTCCACGCGGAGGAAATTGACTAGTCGGAATATCGTGACAGGGCTTGTATGTCACAAAAACCTTGAATAATATTCAAGGTATGAGTGACAAGAATCCCACGAGATGGTCCTGCCTGTACGAGCTTGCATCAAGCCAGAAAGGATATTTCACCAGTTCTCAGGCGATCTCCTGCGGCTATACGTGGGACCTGCTGACTCACCATACGAAAAGTGGAAAGCTTGAGAGAGTGAGGCGAGGGCTCTATCGGATACGGGATTTTCCGGGTTCTCCCCACGAGGAGATTATGGCCGACTGGCTTACCGTGGGGAAGAAGGATGCACTTGTCTCCCACGAAAGCGCCCTGGAGCTACTCGATCTCTCTGATGTCATCAGTAGCTCCACACACGTCACCGTTCCGAGGAAAAGGCGGAGTTACAAGCCCCCCGATCGGATAGAGCTTCATACCACGACGCGAAATTCCGTTTTCGAGAGTCCGATTGTTCGGGAAGGCATACGTCTGACACCGCCTGCTCGTGCAATCGCGGATGCCGCAGCCTCGGGCATGGCGCCAGAGCAGGTCGAGAGAGCCGTTCGACAGGCGATCGAGAGAGGTCTCACCACGCGCGAACGAATTATCGAAGAGGCGGAGGAGCGAGGAGGGCGTGTCAGGGAGATGCTCTGTCGCGCGGCAGAGTCGGGAGTGGACTGATGAGGTACGAGACTCCCGAAGCGTTTCGTGCGGCGTTGGAAAGTCAGTTGAAAAGAAGAGCGGATGAAGAGGACCTATCGCTGAACCGACTCAGAAAAATGATCGTCTTCGAGCGCTATCTCGCTCGTCTGAAGGAGGTGTCTCGAAGTAGATGGATTCTCAAAGGAGCGCTTGCGATGGAGTTTGGACTGGGATTGCGGACACGCACCACCAGGGATATGGACCTCGCCGGATGGGACGATCAGCAATCCGCCTTAAATGACTTGTTGGAAGCAAGCGAACGAGATCTCGGAGATTTCTTCTATTTTCGGATCGAGCGAAAGACGGACTTCGAGATCGACAGAGACTCCATGCGTTTCCGGCTCGTAGCCGAACTGGCAGGGAGAGTGTTCGAGAATGTCATTCTGGATGTCGGAATCGGGGATCCCGAGCTTCTGGAGCCTCCGTCCATTCGATTGCCGGATTTCCTCGACTTCGCAGGAATCGATTCGGTTGAGGTTTCCCTTCTCCCCCTGGAACAGCAAATAGCCGAGAAGCTCCACGCGTATACGCGTTTGTATTCGGAGGGTCGTTCAAGCAGCAGAACGAAAGACTTGATGGACCTGTTGTTGATTGCCCGATCGTCATCTGGTATTTCAGCCCAGCGGGTACAAGTAGCGATAGGCGGCATATTCGAAGCGCGTCGTACGCACGAACCTCCAGAATCGCTACCTTTACCTCCGGGTGACTGGGAAAAGCCATTCGCGCGAATGGCTGAGGATACAAGAGTTAACGCGGGGCTCGACGAAGCGTATGAGAGGGTGGCGGGATTTCTCGATCCGTTGTTAGAAGGATCAGCGGAGGGGGTTTGGAGAACCGATTCCTGGAGTTGGGAGTAACGAAGAAAGGTCGAAATATGGACGTGACGATTCACACGCACCTCGACGGTTCGGTCGAGTCGCGCGGCAACAGAAGACTCGCCGAGCTGACGCCCGTCTCCTTCCGCGAGGGCAACGAGCGGTTGAGCGAGGAGATCGACGCGATCGTCTACGGGGCCTGAGCCGCTACTCCCCCACCCACACCGTCTTCACGTTCACGAACTCCCGGATCCCGAACTCGGAGAGCTCGCGCCCGTAGCCGCTCGCTTTCACGCCCCCGAACGGGAGGCGCGGATCGGAGCGGACGAAGGCGTTGACGAAGCAGGCGCCGGCCTCGAGCCGCCCGGCGGCGATCTCCCGGCCCCGATCGACGTCGCGGGTGAAGACGGCCGCGCCGAGGCCGTACCTCGAGTCGTTGGCGACCTCGATGGCGGCCTCCTCGTCGTCCACGGCGATGATCGCGGCGACGGGCCCGAACAGCTCCTCCTCGTAGGCGGGCATGCCGGCGGTGACGTCGGCGAGGACGGTGGCGGGGTAGTACCAGCCGGACCGATCCGGCACCTCGCCTCCCAGCAGGAGGCTCGCCCCCATGTCCACGCTTCGCTCCACCTGGCGGTGGAGGTCGTCGCGCAGGTCTTCCCGGGCCATCGGGCCGATCCCGGTGCCGGGATCGGAGGGGTCGCCCACGGTGGCGGAGGCCATCCGCTCCACCACCCGCTCGACGAACTCCTCCACCACCGGCTCGACGACCACGAACCGCTTCGCCGCGATGCAGCTCTGCCCGGAGTTGATGAGGCGGCTCTCCACGCAGGTGTCGGCGGCGGCGTCCAGGTCGGCGTCCTCGAGGACGAGGTAGGGATCGCTGCCGCCCAGCTCGAGCACCGTCTTCTTCAGCTCGGCGCCGGCGATCCCGGCGAGGGACGATCCGGCCCGGTCGCTGCCGGTGAGGGTCGCCGCGCGGACCCGGTCGTCCTTCACCACCATCCGGCTCACCGCCTCCACCCGGTCGGGGCCGACCAGGATCGGGAGGAAGAGCTCCTCGGGGAAGCCCGCCTCGGCGAGCACCTCCGCGCACGCCAGCGCGCAGCCGGGGACGTTGGGGGCGTGCTTCAGGATCGCCCCGTTGCCCGCCATCAGCGCGGGGGCGGCGAAGCGGAACACCTGCCAGAAGGGGAAGTTCCACGGCATCACCGCGTAGACGACGCCGAGCGGGCGGAAGGTGACGAAGCTCTCCGCCGCGTCGGTCCCGGCGGGGCGGTCGGCGAGGAAGCCGGCCGCGTTCCCGGCGTAGTAGTCGCACACCCAGGCGCACTTCTCCGCCTCGGCCTCGCCGTCGCCGGCGAGCTTTCCCATCTCGGTCGTCATGAGGCGCGCGTACTCCTTCGCCCGGCCGCGCAGCAGCTCGGCGGCCTTCCGCATCGGCTCGGCCCGCTCGGCGATCGGCACGGCGCTCCAGTCCCGGAAGGCGCGGTCCGCCAGCCCGATCGCGGTCCCGATCTCCTCCTCGGGCGTCTCCTCGTACTCCCCGACCTTCTCCCCCGTCGAAGGGTCGATCACCTCCAGCGCCACGCTCCACCTCCCGGCTCTCGGTTCGCGAGTTCGGCCCCGGATCGAACGTAACGCGCGGGGGCTCGCCCGTCCCCCGGTTGCCGCGCCCGCCCGCTCCGGGCCACCTTGTCACGATGGACCGCGTCGAGGGCCTCGCCAAGCTGACGGGAGCCGAGCGGTACGTCGACGACCTGCCGTTCCCCGACGACGCCCTGTGGGGGATGACGGTCCGGAGCCCGGCCCCGCGCGGGATGATCCGGAACGTCCGATTCGGCGACGGGGTCGACTGGTCGGCGTTCGTGGTGGTCGACCACCGCGACATCCCCGGCCGGAACGTGGTGACCCTGATGGAGGACGACCAGCCTGTCCTGGCGGCCGGCGAGGTGCGCCACGTCCACGAGCCGGTGCTCCTGCTGGGCCACCCCGACCGCGAGACCCTCCGCCGCGCGGTCCGCGAGGTGGAGATCGAGGTCGACCCGAAGCCGGCGATCCTCGACTTCACCGCCGAGCCCGCCCCCGGCCAGATCCAGCACGGAGAGGACAACGTCTTCGAGCGGCTCCTGATCGAGAAGGGGGACGTGGAGGCGGCGCTGGCCGGCGCCCACCGCGTGGTCGAGGGGACCTACCGGACCGGCGCCCAGGAGCACGTCTACATCGAGAACCAGGGGATGGCGGCGTGGATCGACGACGACGGCCGGCTGGTGGTGAAGGGGAGCCTCCAGTGCCCCTTCTACGTCCTGAAGGCGTTCTGCACCGCGCTCGACATGGACGCCAACGACATCCGGATCGTCCAGGCGCCGACCGGCGGCGGCTTCGGCGGCAAGGAGGAGTACCCCTCGATGATCGCGCTCCACGCGGCGCTGCTGGCGCTGGCCGCGGAGCGTCCGGTGAAGATCGTGTACGACCGGGGCGAGGACATGGCGGCCACCACCAAGCGCCACCCCTCGTGGTCCCGGCACCGGACCGGGGTGGACGCCGACGGCCGCCTGGTGGCCCAGGAGATCGAGACCGTGCTCGACGGCGGCGCCTACGTCACCCTCTCGCCGGTGGTGCTCTCCCGCGGGGTGATCCACGCCGCCGGCCCCTACGCGTGCGACAACGTCCGGATCGAGGGGCGGGCGGTGTTGACGAACGCGCCACCCCACGGCGCCTTCCGCGGCTTCGGCGCGCCCCAGACGATCTTCGCCAACGAGCGCCAGATGGACCGGGTGGCGGCCGCGATCGGGATGGACCCGGTGGAGTTCCGGCGGATGAACCTGATCGAGAACGGGGAGACGACGGCCACCAGCCAGGTGATCGACGACGGGGCCGACCGCCCCGCGCTGCTCGACCGGGCGGTGGAGCTCTCCGGCTGGCGCGAGAAGGAGGCCGAGCACGCCGAGTCGAACCGGATCCACCCGTGGCGGCGGCGCGGGATCGGCCTCGCCGCCTTCCACCACGGCGCGGGCTTCACCGGCAGCGGCGAGGTGATCCTGGCGAGCGAGATCGAGGTGGCCGGCCTCGAGGACGGCCGGGTCGAGATCCGGAGCGCCAACATCGAGATGGGCCAGGGGACGCTGACGATCTTCACCAAGATCGCCGCCGAGGCCCTCGGGCTCGACCCCGGCGACGTGGCGATCGCCGAGCCCGACACTTCGAGGGTCCCGAACAGCGGTCCCACCGTCGCCTCCCGGACGGCGATGGTGGTGGGGAAGATGCTGGAGCGCGCGTGCGGCGACCTGGTGGAGCGGGTCGGGCTCCCCGAGGACGCGGTGGGCGAGGACGTGAAGGAGGCGATCCGCGCCTGGCGCGCCGGGCACCCCGGCGCCACCCCGGTGGGCCGGGCCGAGTACGAGAAGCCCGAGGGGGTGGAGTGGGACGAGGAGACCTACCGCGGCGACGCCTACTCCGCCTACGCGTGGGCCTTCTACGTGGCCGAGGTGGAGGTGGACCTCCGGACGTACGAGACGCGGGTGGTCGACTTCGTGGCGCTCCAGGAGGTGGGGAAGGTGCTCCACGAGGCGCTCGCCCGCGGACAGATCCAGGGCGGGGTGGTGCAGGGGATCGGGTGGGGGCTGCTCGAGGAGTGCGTGTGGGAGGAGGGCGCGATGGTGAACAACCAGCTCACCAACTACATCATCCCGACCGCCGACGACGTGCCGCCGATCCGGGTGGAGTTCGCCGAGGCGCCCTACGCCCACGGCCCGCAGGGGGCGAAGGGGCTCGGCGAGCTGCCGATCGACGGCCCGGCCGCCGCGGTGGCGAACGCGGTGGCGCGCGCCACCGGCACCGACCCGTGCGAGATCCCGCTCACCCCCGAGCGGCTGATGGCACTGATCGAGGAGGGGGTCTCCGATGTCGCCTGAGGCGGCCGCCCGCGAGGCGATCGAGGTGGCCTTCACGCTGAACGGCGAGGCGACGACGATGGCGGTCGACCCCGCCGACCGGCTCCTCGACGCGCTCCGCTACCGGCTCGGCCTGACCGGCACCAAGGAGGGGTGCGGCGAGGGGGAGTGCGGGGCGTGCGCGGTGTGGCTCGACGGGGTGCCGTCCAACAGCTGCCTGATCCCGGCGTGGCAGGTGGAGGGGCGCGAGGTGGTGACGGTCGAGGCGATCGACCCGGAGGCGCTCCACCCCCTGCTCGCGTCGGGCGCAACCCAGTGCGGGGCGTGCACCCCCGGCGTGGTGGTGACCGCCCAGTGGGTCCGCGCCCACCCCGAGCTCCTCGAGACCCACACGATGCGGGAGCTGATGGCGGGCAACCTGTGCCGGTGCACCGGCTACGACGGGATCGTCGACGGGCTGGCCGACGCGCTCGAGGCCGACGCCGCCGTGAGGGGGTCGCGGTGAGGGTCGTCCGCCCGGCCGATCTCGACGAGGCGCTGGCCGCGATGGCGGAGCCGGACGAGGCTCCCGTCCCGGTCGCCGGCGGAACCGATCTGCTGGTCCACTGGCCCGAGCGCCTCGAGATGCGGGATCGGACCTTCGTCGATTTGTGGGGCCTGGAGGAGCTTCGCCCGGTGGAGTGGAGCGACGACGCGCTCGTGCTGGGCGCCCGCACCACCTACTGGGATGTGGTGACCGACCCCGAGGTGGGCCGCGCCTTCCCGCTGCTGGTCGACGCCGGCCGGCTGGTGGGCGCGGTCCAGATCCAGTCGCGCGGCACCTGGGCGGGCAACATCGTGAACGGTTCGCCCGCCGCCGACGGGGTGCCGGTCCTGATGGCGTACGACGCCGAGGTGGAGCTCGCCTCGACCCGCGGCCGCCGGACGGTGGCGCTGGACCGCTTCTACTCCGGCTACAAGGAGATGGACCGGCGGCCCGACGAGCTCGTGGTCGGGATCCGGCTGCCCCGCCGCGAGCACGCGTTCGAGCGGTTCGTGAAGGTGGGCTCGCGCCGCGCCCAGGCGATCGCCAAGGTGGGGCTGGCCGTGACCCGCTCGGACGCCGGCTGGCGGGTGGTGGTGGCGAGCGTGGCCCCCACGATCCGCCGGTGCCGGGCGGTGGAGGAGGCGCTCGACGCCGGGGAGCGGTTCGACGAGCCGGAGGGGTGGCGCGACCTGCTGGCCGAGGACGTCCGCCCGATCGACGACCTCCGCTCGACGGCCGCGTACCGCGAGCGGGTGCTCGCCCGCGTGCTCCACTTCGCCCTGCGGGAGGAGGAAGAGAGCCATGGATGACGCGATGCCGGGCCGCCAGCCGGTCCACACCGTCTACGGCGGCGCCCACCTCTTCCGGGCGGAGGTCGCCGAAAAGCTCGGCGGGGTGGCGCGCCGCGCGCTGGAGGCCCACGCCCCCGACGCCGCCTCGCTGCAGGAGGCGCTCGGCACCGAGGAGGAGCCCGCCGAGCTGTGGGAGCGGGTGTACGGACGGGTGGTGGAGAAGCTCGAGGCCGAGCCGGTCGAGGACTTCCGGATCGACTTCGAGGACGGCTACGGCTATCCGCCCGTCGAGGAGGAGGACGCGGTGGCCGACACCGCCGCCGACGAGCTCGCCCGTGCGATGGAGGAGGAGCTGCTCCCCCCGTTCGTCGGCATCCGGATCAAGCCCTTCTCCGCCGAGCTGGTCGAGCGCGGGAAGCGGACCCTGCTCCGGTTCGTGCGCCGCCTCGCCGGCAGGACCGGGGGGGAGCTCCCGGCGAACTTCGTGGTGACGCTCCCGAAGGTGGCCGTCCCCGAGCAGGTGGGGAAGCTGATCGACCTCTTCGAGGAGCTCGAGGAGGAGACCCGGGTCCCGGTCGGGGCGCTGAAGGCGGAGATCATGGTGGAGACGCCCCGGTCGATCATGGCCGCCGACGGGAGGAGCCCGCTGCCGGTGCTGGTGAGGGCGGGTCGGGGCCGGTGCGTGGCGGCCCACTTCGGGGTGTACGACTACACCGCCAGCCTCGGCATCACCGCCGCCCACCAGGAGCTCGACCACCCCGCCTGCGACTTCGCCCGGCACATGATGCAGGTGGCGCTGGGGGATCTCGGGATCATGCTCTCCGACGGGGCGACGAACGTGCTGCCGGTGGGCGATCCGGATACGGTGCGCCGGGCGTGGCGGCTCCACTACCGCCACGTCCGCCACTCGCTGGCCCACGGGTGGTACCAGGGGTGGGACCTCAACCCGGCCCAGCTGCCCACCCGCTACGCGGCCGTCTACGCTTTCTTCCTCGAGCAGCTCGAGGAGGCCACCGGCCGGCTGGCGGGCTTCCTCCGCGACACGGCGCAGGCCACCCTGTCGGGCGAGGTGATGGACGACGCCGCCACCGGCGGAGCCCTCCTCACCTTCTTCCGGCGCGGGCTCACGTGCGGCGCGATCACCGAGGAGGAGGTCCGCGACGCGGGCGTGACGCCGGCCGAGCTGGCCGCCCCCACCCTCGTCTCGATCCTGGAGTCGCGCTCGGCGTAGGGATCGGCCGGAGCCGGCCGCGGGCCCGAAGGGCGGGACCCTCCCCCACTGCACTCGAAAACTCGAGTTTCGTCGCCTCGCGAAACTCGAGTTTCATAGGGCACCCGAGGGGTGTCTCCGTCCCACGGCCCTGCGGGCCGGCCCCGCCGCCGGCGCGCGGCGGCCTCGCCTACCGGCCCGCCTCCACCCGGCGGGCCCAGCGGCCCACCAGCGCCCGCTCCTCCTCGGTCATGTCGGTGAGGTTGCCGAGGGGCATCACCCGGCTGGCGACCGTCACCTCGTAGATCTTCCCCGCGCGCGAGCGGATCTGCTCGGGCGTGTCGAAGGCGATCCCCGCCGGCGGGGCGTCGAAGAGCTCGTCGACGGGGTCGGCGGAGTGGCAGGTGGCGCACCGGCTGGCGATCACGGCGCGCACCTCCTCGAAGGCCACGGCTTCGTCGCCCCCCGCCCCGGCGCCGGCGAGATCGCCGGAGGGGCCGCCCCGGCCGGTCCCGCGGGCGGCGAACAGCGCCACGGCGACGAACCCGATCGCCGCCGTCGCCAGGATCCACGGACGGTCCCGGCCCCGGTGGCGGAGGTTGAAGTAGTGGCGGATCCACCCGCCGAGCGCCGCCAGCGCGCCCAGGATCAGCCACCCCTGCGGATGCTCGTAGGCGACCGGGTAGTGGTTGCTGATCATGAGGAAGAGGACCGGCAGGGTGAGGTAGTTGTTGTGGCGGGAGCGGCGGGAGGCGTCCCGCGCACGCGCCGCGTCGGGCTCGCGCCCCTCCTCCACCGCGTCGACCAGGTCCCGGTGCGCCGGGATGATCACGAAGAACACGTTGGCCGCCATCATGGTGCCGATCGCCGCGCCCACGTGGATGTAGGCGGCGCGGCCGCTCAGCACCTGCGAGAGGAGGAAGGCGGCGGCGGTCGCCGCCACCAGCCCGATCGCCGCCAGCGTCCCGGGCCGTTCCACGATCGGGGTGCGGCACACCGCCTCGTAGGCGAGCCAACCGCCCACCACCGCGCCGGCCGCGATCGCGATCCCCGCCGTCGCGCCGATCGTGGCGTCGCGGCCGAGCAGATAGGCGTCGGCGCCCAGGTAGTACACGAGCACCAGCAGCGCGGCCCCGCTCAGCCACGTCGTGTACGCCTCCCACTTGAACCACTGGAGCTCCTGCGGCATCCGGGGGGGGGCCACGTCGTATTTGGAGACCCGGTAGAAGCCGCCCCCGTGGACCTCCCACAGTTCCCCCTCGAGGTCGGGGTCGCTCTCCTCGGGCTCCCGGAGGCCGAGGTCGAGGCCGGTGAAGTAGAAGGAGGTGCCGATCCACACGACGCCGGCGACCACGTGGAGCCACCGCGCGGCGAGCTCCAGCCACTCGACGGCGAGCGCCGGCATCAGCTCCCGCGGTAGGTGGAGTAGCCGTAGGGGGAGAGGAGGAGCGGGACGTGGTGGTGCTCGCCGGGCTCCTCCACGTCGAAGGCGATCTCCACGTGGGGCCAGAACCCCTGGCGGCCGGTCCCTTTCAGCCAGTCGCCGGTCTCGAAGCGGAGCCGGTAGGTGGCGCGCTCCAGCGGGCCGGCGCCGGGAAACTCCGCCACCCGGCCGTCGTCGTCAGTGGCGGCGCGGGCGAGCTCCCGCCACCCCTCTCCGGTGCGTACGCTCAGGATCACCCCGATGCCGGCCGCGGGCCGGCCGGCGGCGACGTCGAGGACGTGGGTGGTGATGGCGCTCATCCGCTCTCTCCTTCCTCGGGGAACCCTTCCTCCAGCAGCCTGTCAATCCTCCGCCGTCCGATCTGCCGCTCCTGGCTGGCCGCGACGCGGAGCTCCTCCCAGGGATCGTGATCGAGCCGCGCGCGGCACGCGGCGAGGATCTCCCTGGCGGGGCGCCCCTCCGCGCGGATCAGGAAGACGTGGCCGAACCGCTCCTCGTAGGCCCTCTGGCACTCGGCCAGCTCGGCGAGCGTCCCGGCGTCGGCGTCCGCCGCCCCGGCCTGCTCCTCCTTCGACCATCCACCCGCCGTCTCGCCGATCCGGGGGTGGGCGTCGAACGCCTCCCGCCACTCCTCGGGGTCGAGCCCGTCCCACGCCGCCTCGGCGGCGGCGAGAAGGGCCTCGCGGTCGGCGAAGGGACGCGCGGCGGCCACGTCCCGGGCCCACGCGCGCGAGCCGCACACCCGGGAGAGGGCCTCGACGGCGCGCTTCTCCCCCATGGCGTTCAGCCGCGCCAGCGGCCCGCCCGCCGTCACGACGGCCTCCCGAAGAGCCGCAGCCGGGCAACCCCGCCGTCGGGGTGGATCGCCAGCCGGGCGTGGGTGGCCGGACCCGGCTGCAGCTCGGGGGGGGCGAACACGTGCACGGAGTCGGGGTCGAGCCGGCTCGGCGCGAGCGCCCGGCTCCACGCCTCCTCCTCCGGGACGGTGTCGAACGGAGCGTCGGGCAGGTCGGCGAGCTCGAGCGAGGCGCGCTCGGGGTGGTTCCCCAGGAAGAAGCTGGTGTCGACGACCGCGCGCTCGACCTCCCCCCGCCCGCCCAGCCGCACCACGACCCAGTCGTGGCCGGGCTCGCGACGCCGCCGGGTCTCCCACCCGTCCCACATTCCCTCGGCGGGGCCCGGGAAGAGAAGCCGGTGGGGCGGGCCGAAGCGGGCGTCGCTCGCCGCGAGCACCCGGCCACCGTACAGGACCCCGGAGAGGTCGATCGGCGCCTCGCCCCGCATCCGGCCCGGATCGGGCGCGGCCCGCCCGCGCACCCGGAGCCGGGCCACCCCGCCGTCGGGGTGGATGGAGAGCCGGACGTGGGTCCAGGCCCGGTCGCTCTCGACGGAGAAGGCGTGCTCGGCGTCGGGGTCGAGGGGGGAGAGCGGCACGATCGTGCTCCACCCGATCGCCGGAGCGATCCACCCCCGCGGGTCCTCGGGCTCCTCCTCCACCACGGCCGCCTCGACGGAGGCGGAGGAGGGGTGGTTGCCGTCGAAGTGGGCGGTGTCGACGACCACCTCGCGGACGACGGTCGGGGCGGCCAGCCGGACCACCACCCAGTCGTTCCCGGGACCGCGCCGGCGCCTCGTCTCCCACCCGTCCATCCACTTGCCGCGTTCGGTGTAGCGGTCGGGGTCGAACATGGGCGGGTCGGGGTCGAGGAGCCGCTCCTTGGGGGCGAAGAACTCGTCGCTGGCGGCCACCGCACGGGCGCCCAGGCGCGACGAGGCGAGATCGGGCCACTCCTCCATCCGGCTCATCGCGTCACGATCCTCCCGATCGGGGGGCCGAGGAAGGGATCGGATCGCCCCCGGTCGTACACGAGCCGGCCCCGTACCCAGGTCCGCTCGACGGCCCCTCGCAGCTCGCGGCCGGCGTAGGGGGTGACGGGATGGCGCTGGTGGAGACGGTCCCGGTCCACCCGGAAGCGGGCGTCGGGGTTCCACACGACGAGGTCGGCGTCGGCACCCGGCGCGATCCTCCCCTTCCGGTCGCCGATCCCGGCCAGCCGGGAGGGCCCCTCCGCCATCCAGCGGACGAGGTCGGCGGGGGTCGCGCCGCGGTCGGCGCCCGCCGTCCAGGTCGCCGCCAGGGAGAGCTCGAGGGAGGCGATCCCGCCCCAGGCGGAGCGGAAGTCGCCCGCCTTCCTCTCGGGCGGGCACGGCGAGTGATCGGATGCCACCAGGTCGATCGCTCCTTCCGAGAGCGCCTCCCACAGAAGATCGCGGTTCTCCGCCTCGCGGATCGGCGGCGCGCACTTGTACTCGGTCGCCCCGGCGGGGATCTCGCCGGCGGCCAGCGCAAGGTAGTGGGGACACGTCTCGGCCGTCACGGGGAGCCCCTCCTCGCGGGCAGCCCGGAGGGCGGGGAGGGCCTCGGAGGCGGAGAGGTGGACGACGTGGACGGCGGCCCCGCTCTCCCGGCACAGCTCCACGAGCCGCTCCACGGCGGCCACCTCCGCCCCGGGCGGGCGCGAGCGGAGCCACGCCTCGTGGGAGCCCGCCCGGGGCGGGGAGATCTCGCCGGGATCCTCGGCGTGGACCAGCAGCGGGAGGCCCAGCTCGCGGAGGATCGGCATCGCCACCCGCAGCTCCTCCTCGCCCACCGGCGGAAACTCCTCGACCCCGGAGTCGACCAGGAACGCCTTGAAACCGAGCGCGCCGGCCGCCGCCAGCGGCGCCAGCCGGTCCCCGTTCCCCGGAACCACGCCGCCCCACAGCCCCACGTCCACCCGGCAGCGCCCCCCGGCGGCGGCGCGCTTCGCCGCCAGCGCCGCCGGCGTGACCGTGGCCGGCACGCTGTTGAGCGGCATGTCCACGATCGTCGTGACCCCGCCCGCGGCCGCCGCCCGGGTCGCCGTCTCGAACCCCTCCCACCCGGTGCGGCCGGGCTCGTTCACGTGGACGTGGGTGTCGACGAGTCCCGGCAGCACGACCCGCTCGCCCGCGTCCACGACGGCCGCACCGACGGGCGGCTCGGCGCCGTGGGGCTCGATCGCCCGCACCCGCCCGCCGGCGACGACGATCGACGCGGCTCGCTCGCCCTGCGGGAGGACGACGCGGCGGCCGCGGAGGACGAGCTCGGCGGTGGAGGGATCGGGCGGCGCCATCGGTCGGTCCCTAGGGTAGCGCGAACGGTTCCGGAGAGGCGAACATTGGTGCGCGATGACGACGTCCGGGACCGACGGCTACGACCCGTGGTGGGTGAAATCGTGGCTGGGGGTGCTGCTCCTCGTGGCCCCGCTCGCGCTGGGCACGGCGGCCACCGCCGCGGCGCAGGAGGTGCCCGCGGTGGCCGAGGCCCGCCGGCTGCGGGACGCGGGCGAGCTCGAGGCGGCCGCCGCCCGGCTTCGGGCGCATCTCGGGCGATCTCCCGGCGACGTGGACGCCCGCTGGCTCTACGCCCAGACCCTCTACTGGACGGGCGACGTCGAGGGGGCGCGGGCCGAATACCTGGAGGCGCTCGAGCGCCGGCCGGGCGACACCTCCCTCCGGCTCGACGTGGCCGGCTTCCTCGCCGACACCGGCCGGCCCCGCGAGGCGGCGCGCGTCCTGGAGCCCCTCGCCGCCCTCGGCGGGCGCCTCCCGCCCGGGGTCGCCCGGCAGGTGGAGGACCTCCGGATCCGGATCGCGAAGGCCACCGCCCCGTGGGTGGCGGCCCGGCCGGCGGCCTGGAGCGACGACCAGCCGCTCGACTACCACGGGGTGGAGCTCGAGGCGGGCTTCCATCCCGCGCGCGGGGTGAGCGCCGCGCTCGTGGTGGAGCCCGGCCGCTACGAGTCGAACGACGTGCAGGTGCGCCAGGCCGAAATCGTCGAGGTCGGGGGCGAGATCGCGATCCGCCGGCCGGAGGCCCCGATCGAGGCGGAGCTCTCGGGCGGGGCGTCGGTCCGCACCGACGTCGAGGACGCCGACCCGGTCGGCCGCGCCGCGGCCGCCGTCCGCCTGCCCCGCGAGGTGCGGCTGACGGCGGAGGCCCGCCGGTGGCGCTACCTGTTGACGGCGCGGAGCCTCGACGCCGACCTGATGGTCGACACCTGGGAGGTGGCGCTCGACCGCTCGGCGGCGCCCGGGTGGGCCGGGCAGGCGGGCGCGCGGGTCGACCGCTTCCCCGACGACAACGAGATCGCGAGCGCCTGGGCCTGGATCCTCGCTCCGATCGTGCGCCGGGGGGAGGCCTCGCTCAGGCTCGGCTACGCCTTCCAGTTCCAGGACGCCGAGGAGAGCCGCTTCACCTCCATCGGCGTGTACGACCCCTACTACACGCCCGAGGAGCTCGTCGCCCACAGTATCGTCGCGGCCGTCTCGGGCGCGCTCGCGCCGGGGGTCACCCTGGCGGTCGACGGGGCGGTGGCGCTCCACGCCGAGGAGCTCGCACCGTCCCCGTCGGTTCCGGGACCGGCGGACGACTCGCTGCTGGTGCCCCCGGACGACGTGGTGACGGTGGTCTTCGCCGAGCGCGACTTCACCCCGTGGCGGGCCCGCGCCCGGCTCGACGCCGACCTCTCGCCCGCCGTTTCGCTCCGGCTGGAGGCGGAGCACGAGAGCTCGGCCTTCTTCGAGATCACCCGCGGGACGGCCGGCCTCGTGGTCCGCTTCCCCCGCTGAGGCGGTGGCCGAGCCCTCCCTCGACCCGTGGCGGTGGCGCCGGGCGGCGCCGGTCCGCCGGCGCGACCGGTTCGTCCTGGTCACCCTCGCGGCGGCCGGCGCCCTGTCGGTGGTCCGCTTCGCCGACTGGTGGTTCCGGCCCGAGCACGTGAACCAGGCGGCGCTGTACGTCCTCCTGTCGCTGGCGATCTGGTACGGCGTGTACCGGATGGTGGTGGGGTGGGTCAACCTGCTCGGGATCGACGAGCCCGCGCACCTCCCCGCGCCCGACGGGCTCTCGGTCGCGATCTTCACCACCAGCTCGCCGGGCGAGCCGCTCGGGATGTTCGAGCAGACGCTCGCCGCGTGCGCCAAGATCCGCTACCCCCACACCACCTACCTCCTCGACGACACCCGCGATCCCCGCTTCCGCGAGGTGGCCGAGCGGCACGGGGCGGTGTGGCTCGAGCTTCTCGACCTGCCGGGCGCGAAGGCGGGGAAGATCAACGCCGCGCTCGAGCGGACCGACGAGGAACTGATCCTCGTGCTCGACCCCGACCACGTTCCGTTCCCGAACTTTCTGGACCGGGTGCTGGGCCACTTCGCGGACCCCGGCGTGGGGTACGTCCAGGTGGCGCAGGCGTACTACAACCAGCCCCGCTCCTTCGTCGCCCGGGGGGCGGCCGAGCAGACCTACGCCTTCTACGGCCCGACGATGATGGGGCTCCACGGCCACGGCGCGAGCCTCGCGATCGGCGCCAACTGCACCTTCCGCCGCGAGGCGCTGGAGTCGATCGGCGGCCACGGGATCGGCCTCGCCGAGGACATGGTGACCGCGATCCGGCTCCACGCGGCGGGGTGGCGCTCCGTCTACGTTCCGGAGATCGTGAGCCGCGGCCTGGTCCCCTCGGACCTCGGCTCCTTCTACCGCCAGCAGCTGAAGTGGGCGCGGGGCGTCTACGAGGTGGCCTTCAGCGAGCTGCCGGCGGCGTGGGGCGGACTCTCCTGGCGCCAGCGGCTCTCGTACCTCACGATCGGCACCTACTACCTGTTCGGCCCCTCCACCCTGGTGTTCCTCGCGATCCCGTACCTGTACCTGTGGGGCGGCGTGCAGCCGGCGGCGATGCCCTTCGCGGAGTTCGTCACGGTGGGCGCGCCGGTGGGCGCGCTCGGCGTCGCGATCTACCTGTACGCCGAGCGGTGGCTCTGCCACCCGGCGAGGGAGCGGGGGCTCCACTGGCGGGGGCTCGCGCTCAAGGTGGCGTGCTGGCCGGTCTACGTGGCCGGCACCGCGCTCGCGATCCTCCGGCGCGAGATCCCCTACATCCCCACGGCCAAGGAGGGGGTCGCCGGCTCGTTCCTCCGGCTGGGCGCTCCCCACCTCCTGGTGGCCGCGCTGTACCTGGGCACCGTCGGGTGGGTGGTGTGGCGCCGGCTGCTCCACGTCCCCGAGGGGGCGCTCGTGCTCACCAGCGAGGCGGTGTGGGGGATGATCGCCTTCGCCACCGCGACCACCGCGATGATCGCCGGGGGGATCCGGGCCGCCTGGCAGGCCCGCACCCCGCCGCGCGGGGGAGCGTGGGAGGCGGTGCCGTGAGGCGGCGCCACCGGCTGGCGATCGCGCTCGGCGCGCTGCTCCTGGCGGTCGGCCTCGTCGTCGGCCTCACCTTTCTGGGGGGCCGGGCGGAGGGGCCGCTGGAGGGCGCCCTGCGCCGGCTCGGCGACGCCGTCTCGGGCCTCGAGAGCGCGGTGGTGGACGCGGTGCGGGGGCCGGGGAGGAGCGCGGAGCTGGAGTGGTTCGCCCCCTACCGGACCGACGCGACCGCGCTGGTCGGGACCGACACGATCCTCCTGGGCGCCTACCACGGGGAGATCCCGGGAACGCTCGAGGGGGTGCTGGAGCTGGAGGCGGCCCTCGGCGTGACCCTCCCCCTGATCCACGGCTACTTCGCGTGGGGCGACGGCGCCGAACACGCCTTCCCCGAGACCTTCGTCGAAGCGGTCGCCGACCTCGGCTCGGTGCCGGTGATCACGTGGGAGCCGTGGCTCACCGCCTTCGAGAGCAGCCTCCACCCGGAGCTGCCGCTCCGGGCCGAGCGGGACGAGAACGGTCTCGCGGACATCGCCACCGGCCTCTACGACTTCTACGTCGACGCCTGGGCGCGCCGGGCGGCCGAGCACGGAGAGCCGATCTTCCTCCGCTTCGCCCACGAGATGAACGACCCGTACCGCTATCCGTGGGGTCCCCAGAACAACGAGCCCTGGGAGTTCATCGAGGCGTGGAACCACGTGGTGGAACGCTTCCGCGCCGCCGGGGCCGACAACGTGGTCTGGGTGTGGTCGCCCCACGTCGCCTACTCCGGCTACGAGTGGTTCTACCCCGGCGACGGGACGGTCGACTGGGTGGCGACCGGCGCGCTCAACTACGGCACCGTGGCCCGGTGGTCGGAGTGGTGGAGGTTCGACGAGATCTTCGGCAACCACTACGACACCCTCGCCGCCCTCGGCAAGCCGATCATGATCGCCGAGTTCTCGACCCTCGCGGTGGGGGGCGACCGGGAGCGGTGGTTCCGCCAGGCGCTGGACGGGCTGCCGGAGCGCTACCCGGCGGTGCGCTCGCTCCTCTTCTTCGAGGTTTCGAGCGACGCCACCGTCACCTACCAGGAGCTCGACTGGTCGATCGCCGGCGACTCGACCGCGGCCCGGACGGTGGCCGGCGGGATCGCGGAGTGGGAGGGCTCGCCGTACGCGCCGGCGGCGGACCCGGAGACCGAATGAAGAAAGGGGGGCGGAACCCGCCCCCCTTCCGTGCACCCGGCCGGTGTTTGGCCGGAGCTTCGGCTCCCGATCAGAACGTGACGGTCGCCTCGTTGGAGCACGTGGACGTGCCCGCCTCGCACACCTGGTAGGTGTAGGAGCCGCCGCCCACGTTGTTCGTCGAGTCGGTGTAGAAGCCGTCGTTCTCGGTCATCGCGATCACCGCTCCGTCGCGGTAGACGTCCACGTTCGTGGAGGTCGCTCCCGACCAGCTCAGGTCGGCGTGGTGGCGGCCCCTCACCTTGTAGCCGGTGGCCGACAGGGAGATCCCGCTCGTCGACGCGCTCACCGTGACGTCCTGGCTCGAGCTGTCGGTGGCCCCGTCGTCGTCGGTGACGGTGAGGGTCACCGTGTAGGTGCCGTCGGCCCCGTAGGTGTGGCTGACGGTGGAGCCGGTTCCGGTGTTCCCGTCGCCGAAGTCCCAGTCGTAGCTCGCGATCGACCCGTCGGAGTCGCTCGAGCCCGTGCCGTCGAAGTCGCACGCGAGGTCCGTGCACCCGTAGGTGAACGAGGCGGTCGGCGGGCTGTTCGTGGTGCTCTCGCTCACCGTGACGTCTTGGCTCGAGGTGTCGGTGGCCCCGTCGTCGTCAGTGACGGTGAGGGTCACCGTGTAGGTGCCGCCCGCCGCGTAGGTGTGGGTGACGGTGGAGCCGGAGCCGGTGTTCCCGTCACCGAAGTCCCAGTCGTAGCTCGCGATCGACCCGTCGGAGTCGCTCGAGCCCGTGCCGTCGAAGTCGCACGTCAGATCGGTGCACGTGTAGGTGAACGAGGCCGTCGGCGCGCTGTTCGTCGTCCCTCCGTCGGACGGGGTGCCGCCGATCGCCCGGAAGACGTTGATCCGCCCCTCGCCGAACTTCTCGTCCCATCCGGAGGCGCCGAGGTCGTCCACGGTCGCCTTCATCTGGGTCAGCTTGGCCCCGTCGTCCGAATAGCCGAGCTCGTGCAGCAGCGTGGCGAGGCCGGCCACCTGGGGGCTCGCCATCGAGGTGCCCGCCATGAGGACGTAGCTGTCGTCGGCGTCGTAGTAGGAGGAGGCGATGTAGCTGTACCCGTCGGGGTGTTCGTCGTCGCCGCCCGGCGCGGAGAGCTCCACCTCGGGGCCGAAGTTCGAGTAGCTCGCGAGGCCGTCCCCCCAGTCGGTGGCGCTCACCGCCACGCACTCGGGGAAGGCGGCCGGGTAGGAGACCGCCCCGGCGTCGTTGCCCGCGGCGCACACGGGCAGGACGTTGTTCGAGCGCGCGTACTGGAGCGCGGTCTGCTCGGTGTCGGACGCGTTGCTGCCCCCCAGGCTCAGGTTGAGGACGTGCGCGCCGTTGTCGACCGCCCACTCGATCCCGGCGGCGGTCGACGAGGTGTAGCAGCCGTAGTCCTGGCCGAACAGCGGCGGGTGGATCGGGCCGCACACCTTGGCGATGGCGAGCGTGACGTCCGCCCCGTAGGCGACGCCGGCCACGCCCTTGCCGTTGCCGGCGTAGGCGGTGGCGATCCCGGCGACGTGGGTGCCGTGGCCGTGATCGTCGGAGGCGTCGGGGTCGTCGTCGTGGAAGTCGTACTGGGCGACGACCCGGCCGGCGAGATCTTCGTGGGTTTCCCGGATCCCGGTGTCCATGATCCCGAGGGTGGCGCCCCCGGCGTACGCGCCGAGCTGGTCGAACGCCTCCAGCCAGTCGACGTCGGCGTCCACCTGCCCGGTCGTGGCCAGCTCGTTCCCCTGCGAGTCGTTGATCGTCCCGTCGTTGTGGAGATCCCACTTGTAGCCGAAGAACGGATCGCCGGGCATCGTCAGGTCCCCGAAGAGACGGACGAAGTCGGGCTCGGCGAAGATCACGTTCGGGTTCCGCTCGAGCGCGCGGGAGACGGCGACCTCGCGGCCCACCGCCACGCCGAGCATCTGGATCCCGAGGGCGACCTCGCGCTGGATCGTCGCGCCGTTGGCGCGGGCGATCGACGCGGCCGGCGCGCCCGGACGGAAGAGCGCCAGGACCCGGCCGGGAGCGTAGGGCTCGTCGACCGAGGCGGGCGCCACCGCCCCGCGGTCGGTCGCGTCGGTGGGCGGCGCGGCGTCGTCGGCGCACGAGACGGCCACCAGGGTGAGAAGGGACAGGAGCAGAAGGGCTGGCTTGCGCACGGTGCGTCTCCTCGGTTCGGTTGCCTCGTCGCGACCCAGGGGGGACCGCTCGACCGGCGCGCGGTCGATACGCGCCGGAAGCGGGGGTATGTCTCGAGGGTCGATCCGGTCCCGCCTCGTCCGACGATTTTAGTCCGAATTCCCGCGGGCGGCAAATCC
This sequence comes from Gemmatimonadota bacterium, assembly GCA_033722155.1. Classification (GTDB taxonomy): domain Bacteria; phylum Gemmatimonadota; class Gemmatimonadetes; order JACCXV01; family JAHWKZ01; genus JAWVZN01. The sequence continues at coordinate 32,674 of JAWVZN010000011.1, forward strand.
GCCGCGGGGATCCCCGCCGGGCCCTCTACCCCGTGACCCGCTCGAACCGGAGGTCGGCCTCCACGCCGAGCGCCTCCAGGGTGAGCTCCTCCTGGGTGGCGACCAGCACCTGGCGGTCCTCGGCGATCCGCTCCAGCAGCGACCACAGCTCGCGCGCCCGCTCGAGATCGAGCCAGGCGAAGGGCTCGTCGACGATCAGGGGCGGCACCGCGCCGGAGCGGGAGAGGAAGTCGGTGGCCCCCAGCCGGATCGCGAAGAGCGCGGCGTGCCACTCGCCGTAGCTGAGCGGCGGGCTCGCCAGCGGGACCGAACGCCCCCGGGTCCGGATCGTGGCCTCCGACAGCGAGCCGGTGGCCTCGACCGGGCCGAGGTGACCGTCGGTGAGGTCGGCGAGGCGGGCCGAGACGGCCTCGAGCAGCCGCTCCTGGTCCCGCTCGCGGAACTCCGCGTAGGCGTCGGAGAGGAGCGAGAAGGCCGCCTCGTGGGCCGCCGCCCGGCCCTCGAGCTCCGCGCGCCGCTCCTCGAGCCGGGCGAGGGCCTCCCCCAGCTTCACGGGGTTCTCGTGGGCGCTCCCCTCCTCGCGGAGCCGGCGGTCGAGCTCGCGAAGGCTGCCGGCGAGCTCCCGCTGCTCCTTCCGCCGCTCCTCGAGGGCGCGCTCCACCGCCTCCGGCTCGGGCTCGACCCCTCCGGGAAGCTCCGCCTCCTCGAGCCGTTCGAGGGCGAGGTCCTGCTTCGCGATCTCCCGCACCAGCCCGCGCAGGCGCTCCCGGCACATCCGCTCGATCTCCTCGGCGTTGCCGGCGGTCGGTTCGGGGACCTCCCCCTCGGCGCCGGCCGCGAGCGCCTTCGTCGCCTCGGCGAGCACCTCCTCCAGCGCCTCCCGCGCGGCCCCGGCGCCCTCGAGGACGCCGCGCTGACGCTCGTACTCCGCCTTCCGTTCCTCGACGTTCTCCGGTCCGAGCGTGTCGGCGCGAGGGATCCCCCGCTTCCGCGTCTCCTCGGCCGCGTCGAGCTCGGTGATCTTCTTCGCGAGCTCCCGGCACCGCTCCTCGAGATCCGCCCGGTGCTTCGCCTTTTGATCGCGATCGTACAGGAGCCCGATTCCCCCGAAGATCCCGAGAACCGCGAGGGCCCCCGCCGCCAGGGCCGACCCGAACGCGAACCACACCAGCGCCGCCGCGAGCAGGAGGGCGACCAGGGTGAGGATCCCCACCCACGGGCTGGGCACGTCGATCTCGCCCACGTCCCGGGCCAGCCCGTCGCGGTCGTTCTCCATCTCCTCGCGCCGCACCCACAGCTCCTCGAGGCGGCCGAGGCGTCGGGGGAAGTCGTCCGGGTAGCGCTCCTCCCCGGGGACCTCGCCCGTCGAGCCGGCCGCCTCCCGGTAGTCCCGCGCCCGCTCCACCAGCCGTCCCCGGAGGCGGTCGAGCATCTCGCTGGCGGCTTCGAGCCGGCCGGCCCGCTCGAGGATCGTCCGCCGCTCGTGGAGCGGCGAGAGGGCCCCCTCCAGCGTGTCGATCTCCTCTTCGAGCTCCGCGGTGCGGCGCTCCACCTCCCGGAGCTCCCGCAGGATCGGCGCGCGCTTGCGGACGGCGGCCTCGGCGCGGTCGAGCTCCTCCTCGAGGTCCGCGATCTCGCCCTCCACCCGCTCCAGCTTCCGGAGCTTCACGCCGTCCCGCATGTCGGGGGAGATCGACCGCCGGGTGATCCGGCCGTGCGCCTTCCTGATATCCTCCAGCGCCTCGTCCACGTTGCCGTGCCCGCCGGCGGCGATCCGCAGCAGGTCCTCGCTCAGCCGGGTCCCGGCGAGCTCGCCCTGCCGGACGCAGGCGGTGCTCAGGTAGTGGTCGAGCTCGGAGAAGCCGAAGATCTCGCCCAGCCGGCGGCGGTACTCGCGCGCCTCCGCGCTCGTCGAGGCGGGGTTGCCGTCGCCGCTCCACGGATCCTCCCCCTCCTCCAGCGGGACGATCTCGACCCGGCCTCCCTCGAACTCGCGGCCGATCCGGAAGCGGCCGGCACCGTCGGCCACCTCCACCCGGCCCCGGCACTCCGTCCTTCCCCACGGGAGCCGGGCGTCGAGGCACTCCCGCTCCTCGTCGTGGCGGCGGTTGAACCCGAACAGCGTGCGGACGAGGGCCTCCACCAGCGTCGTCTTGCCGGCTCCGTTGGGCCCGGCGATCACGACGGGCGCGTCCTTGGCGGGGATGGTGATCCCGCCCCGGACGTGGCAGCCGTACTCGAGGTCGGCGCGGAGGAAGCGGACCGGGCTCATTCGACCCCCAGCGCGTCGAGGGCGATCCGGAGCGCCCGCTCGGCCACCCGGCGGTCCGGCTCGCTCCCGGCCCTCTCGATCCGCTCCCGTCCCATCCGGACGACGTGGCCGGCGACGGTGTCGCGGCCGGCGAGCTCGTCGAGCCGGCTCGAGGCGTAATAACGGGTCTCGTCCCTCAGGTCGACGTGGCCGAATCGTTCCTCCAGCCGCTTCCGGACCGCCGCCTCGTCGAGCGGGACGCCGGGCGTGCCGACGAGCCGAACCCGCGGGATCGCTCCCTCGCCGGCCCGCTCGGCGACGGCCTCGGCGACCTCGCCCACCGTGTCGCGGCCGCCGACGTCGACGGCTCCGAGATCCTGCACGGGGGCCACGCCGGAGGATCGGTGCTCCACCCGTGGGGGCTCTCCGGCCTCCACCTCCGCGACCACGAAGCCGCGGGGACCGGTCTCGGTGGTGTCGACGGCGGCGAAGGAGCCGGCGTAGCAGGCGGGCGCGGAGCCCTCTCCGAACTCCTCGGGAGGGCGGAATCGGTGATGGTCGCCGAGCGCCACGTAGTCGCAGCCGAGGCCGGCCAGCTCCTCCACCGGCAGCCGGAGCCCGGCGCCCTCCCAGTGGGGGGCGTCGGGGACCGAGCCGTGGAGCAGGGCCACGTGGACGCCGGATTCGCCGCCGGCCTCGAAGCCGGCGAGCGGGTCGGGCTCGATGGCTCCGTCGAAGGCGAGGCCGTGGACGTGGAGCGGCCCCGCCTCGGTGTCGACCGACTCGGTCGCGAGGCGCGGCTCGAGGAAGACCCGCGCCCCGCCCAGGTCCTCCCCCCACGGGTTGGGATGGAGGGAGGCCGCGTCGTGGTTGCCGGGCACGACGACGACGGGCCAGCCGCCCTCGGCCAGTCGGCGGAAGGTCTCGATCGCCACCGCCAGCGCCTGCTCGGGCGGCTCGGCCGAATCGAAGAGGTCGCCCGCCACGAGCACGGCGTGGACCTCCTCCTCCGCGGCCGCGTCCGGCAGGGCGCGGAAGGCGTCCAGGACCGCCTCGCGGCGGGCCTCGGCCAGGTCGCCGAACGAGGACATCGACGCTCCCAGGTGGACGTCGGCGAGGTGCAGGAGCCGGATCATGGCGTATCCAAACTACTCTCTCCCGGGACCCGCCCGCGAAGACGGACGGAGAAGACGGACGGAGCAGCTCGTAGCCGCATTCCATGCAGAAAGGAAGTCGTTTGCATGGAGATGGCACGATTTTGCGGAGTCTGATAGCATGGTTCGGCCTGATCGATCGAACGATCCAGCAAGTCTCCGTCCCGAGGAGGTCCGAATGTCGCGTGGCCGGCGGTTGTCGCTTCTGCTCACGATCCTGATCGCGCTGCCGGCCCTCCTGGGCGTGGAGTGCCTGAGAGATATCATCAGAAACCCGCCTCCCGAGGGATCGTTCGTCGTCACCATGCTCGAGCCGGGGACCCACGACGTGGCCACCCCGAACCAGAAGGCCGCGGTAACGATCACGGTCGACGGCCAGACGCAGTTGACGATCTCCGGGCTGCCGGAACCGGACGAGCCGGGCCAGTGCGACACCTACTTCGGCACCGACGCGGAGCTCGCCGCCTCGATACAGGTGGAGGAGGCGGAGTGCTTTCCGCACGGGTTCCGGATCGAGATCTTCCCGGAGGACAATCTCGTCGGGACCGCCGTCGTCGGCCTGTGCGCGGTGGACCCTCCCCACCCGCTGGCGCCTCCGCCGGGCACCGCGCTGAGGATCGGCACCCAGGATCCCGACGACCCGGGCGAGGTGATCATCCTACCCGAGGCGACCCCGCCGCCCGGCCTCGAGTGCGACACGCAGGCGGCGCGAGGCTCCGGGGACCGGGAGAGCGACGTGTGGCGGGCGCTGGATCCCTTCGAGGGGCTCTTCCGGGTGACGCCCCTCTACGCCTCGCCCGGCCGTCTCGGCGCCTCGGTCACCGCCTTCAGCCCGTTCGCCCCCGTCGCCGTGGAGAACGGGCAGCAGCCTCCGCCGCCGGGCCAGGACCTGGTCGTGTACAACGACATCGATCAGTTCCGTGACGGGGGAATGGCCGACGCGAACAACGTCACGATGGTCGAGAACCTCGTGAACTACACGAACGCGGGAAGCCGGGTGTGGGCGGATTGCTCGAGCGCCCAGGGCGGCGTCTCCGTATGCACCGACGGCTCCTTTTCCACCTTCAGGACGACGATCGGGGGAGAGGGATTGGCCTTCGAGCCTGTCGGCGACCTGACGAACATCCCGGCCGACGTGCGGGTGGTCATCCTGTGGATCCCGACGGACCCCTATACGACCGCCGAGATCAACGGTCTGAAAGAGTTCGCTTCGCGGGACGGACGGATCGTCTTCGTCGGGGAGCACTCCGGCTTCTACGGAGCCGCCATCGGTGCGGTCCAGAACCCGTTCCTCGAGGCGATGGGCTCGGCGGCGAGGAACGAGGGAGGCGCGTTCGACTGCGGGTTCACCGTGCTTCCGGCATCCTCGATCGTGGATCCGCGACACCAGATCACGACCGGGTTGACCGGGCTCACGATCGCCTGCGCGAGCTCGATGGACCCGCTCGGCCCGAACGATCACGTGCTGTATCGAGACACGGGCGACACCGAGAACCTCTCGATCGTCACCACGATCGACACGTCGCCGATCACCGCGACCGGCGTGGTGGGCGCGGCGGCGGAACCGAATCCTACGATGACGGAGGCCGAGGGGCTCCGCGCCACCAGCGGCGAGCACCTGGTGGACTGACCTTCACTCCTCGGGCGGGATCTCCTGCCGGCCCCGGGGCCGGGCGCCCCGCGCCAGGGTGACTCCGGCCAGGATCGCGGCGGCGCCGGTGAGCTGGAGCCAGGTCGGCCGCTCGCCGAGCGTCGCCCACGCGATCGCCAGCGCGCCGACCGGGACCATGTTGGAGTAGACGGCGGTGCGGGTGCTTCCGACCGAGCGGACGCTCGTGTACCACAGCAGGTACGCCACCGCGATCCCGAGCACGCCGGCGTAGGCGAGCCCGGCCCACGCCGCCGGGCGGACCGCCGCCCACGGCTGGCCGAGGAGCGAGGGGACGCCCGCCGCCACCAGGCCCACCGTCCCGATCCACATCGTCACCGCGGTCACCGGGAGGGCGCCGTAGCGCCGCACCAGCGGGGTCGAGAGCACGGTGTAGAGCGACCACAGGATCGCCGCCCCCAGGGTGAGCAGGTCGCCGACGACGGTCGATCCGCCGAAGCCCACCGCCTGCGCGCCGCCGGCCACCACGAGACCGATCCCGGCGAACGAGAGGACGACGGCGGCCCACGTCCGCCCGGCGTGGCGCTCGTGGCCCATCACCGCCGAGAGCACCGCCACGAACACCGGCACCGAGGCGAGGATCAGCGAGGAGTTGCCCGCCAGGGTGTTGTCGAGCCCCAGGATGAAGAAGGGTTGGTAGGCGAGGTGCCCGAGCACGCCGAGGCCCAGGATCGCCGGCCAGTGGCGCCGCTCGAAGCGGATCGTCCGCCGGGCGGCGAGGAGGAGGAGCAGCAGGGTGATCGAGGCGAGCGGGAAGCGGAGCGCGTTGAAGGCGAACGGCTGGAAGTCGGCCAGGGCGGCCTTGATGACGGAGAAGTTGGCCGCCCAGATCAGGACGACCCCCCAGACGGCGAGTCGGGCGCGCACGGCAGGGAAACTACACCTCGGCGCGGGCCGCACCGGCCCGGCCCCTCGCACCCCGGCCGACGGTCGGTTAGACTCGGCCGCGATGAGCGCACGGGAGCCCTCCGCCGAGAGGACCAGGATCGAGCGCGCCGACATCGAGCGCGCCGACCTCGCCGAGATCATCCGCGAGCTGGGGGAGGTGATCGAGGAGCGGAGCGTGCGCCACGGGGAGTTCGTCCTCACCTCCGGCGAGACGAGCCACTACTACGTCGACATGAAGGCCACCCTCCTCTCGCCGCGGGGCTCCCGGCTGGTGGGGGAGTCGCTCTACCGGATCCTCGCCCCCACGGACGTGGAGGCGATCGGCGGGCTCGCCCTGGGCGCCACCTTCGTCACCACCGCGGTCGCGGTCCTGAGCGAGATCCACGGCCGGCCGATCTACGGCTTCACGGTCCGCTCCCGGCCCAAGGAGCACGGCACCGGGCGCTCGGTGGAGGCGTCCTACCACCCCGACGGCACCCTGCTGATCCGCGACGGACGCCGGGTGGCGGTGGTGGACGACGTCGTCACGAAGGGAGGCTCGATCCTCCGGGCGGTGGAGGTGGTCGAGGAGGCGGGGTGCCGGATCGACGCGGTGATCGCCCTCGTGGACCGGGTGCAGGGTGGCGGCGAGCGGCTGGTCGAGCGGGGGCTCCCCTTCTTCTCCCTCTTCGAGGCCGACGCCGAGGGGCGGCTCTCGCCGGCGTGGGAGAGGGCGGAGCGGGTGATCGGATCCTGAGCGGTCGCGTGGGCGGGTTCGACCCCGCGACCCTCGAGCTCGACGTCGCCGCGGCCGCCGAGCGGCTCGGCGCGGCGATCCGGATCCCCACCGTCTCCCGCGGGGGCGAGCCGCCCTCCGGCGAGGTCCTGGACACGCTGCACGGGCTCCTCCGCGCCTCCTTCCCCCGGGTCCACGACGCGCTCGAGATCGAGCGGCCCGCCGGCCACTCGCTCCTGATGACGTGGCGCGCGGAGGGAGCCGGAGCGGAGGAGGCCCCGCTGCTGCTCCTGGCCCACCAGGACGTGGTCCCGGTCGAGCCCGGCACCGCGGGGGAGTGGAGCCATCCCCCCTTCGAAGGGGAGGTGGCCGACGGGTACGTGTGGGGCCGGGGCGCGCTCGACGACAAGGCACGGCTGCTCGGGATCCTGGAGGCGGTCGAGGCGCTGCTGGCCGCCGGCGCCGAGCCGAGCCGCCCCGTCCTGCTCGCCTTCGGCCACGACGAGGAGGTGGGGGGAGTCGAGGGCGCCCGCTCGCTGGCGGAGCTCCTCGATGCGCGTGGGGTGCGCCCCTTCCTCGTGCTGGACGAGGGGAGCGCGGTGCTGGACGGGCTGGTGCCGGGCGTCGCGCCGCCGGTCGCCGCGGTGGGGCTGGGCGAGAAGGGGTACCTGAGCGTGGAGCTCCACGCCCGCGGGGAGCAGGGTCACGCCGCGATGCCCCCGGCGGAGACCGCCGCGGTGGTGCTCGCCCGCGCGATCGACCGGCTGGCGGCGCGGCCGATGGAGGCCCGGGTGGACGGGCCCGCCCGGGGCATGCTCGAGGCGCTCGCCGACGAGATGCGGGCGGCCGCGCGGATCGCGGTGGCCGGGCTCCCGGTCACCGAACCGCTGCTGCGGCGCCGGCTGGAGGAGAACCCCCGCACCGCCGCCCTGATCCGCTCGACGGTGGCGCCGACGATGCTGGAGGGGAGCGGCAAGGAAAACGTGCTCCCCGCCTCCGCACGGGCGGTCGTCAACGTCCGGATCCACCCCCGGGACTCGGTGGACGGGGTGCTGGATCACGTCCGCCGGGCGATCTCCGACTCCCGGGTCGAGGTTCGCCCGTGGGGCGGGTTCCGGAGCGAGCCGGGCGCGCTCTCGCCGGACCGCGGGCCGGCGTGGGACCGGCTCGCCGGCGCGATCCGCTCGGCCTTCCCGGAGGCGGTCCTGGCGCCCACCCTGGTGGTGGTCGCCACCGACGCGCGCCACTACGAGCGGCTCGGCGCACCCGTGTACCGGTTCGCGCCCGTAGTGTACCGCCCCGAGGACCTCTCCCGCGTCCACGGCACCGACGAGCGGGTGGGCCTCGAGGCCTACGAGCGCCTGGTCCGGTTCTACGCCGCGCTGATGGCGGGTCCGGGCCCCGGGGCGCTAACCTCGGAGCGATGACCGAGCTCACCGGCAGGCAGCGGAGCCACCTCCGGAGCCTCGCCCACCACCTCGATCCCGTCGTCACCGTCGGCCGCGACGGTCTGAGCGACCCGGTGATGGAGGAGGTGGACGACGTGCTGCGGGCCCGCGAGCTGATCAAGGTGAAGCTCCCCGGCGACCGGAAGGAGAGAGAGGCGATTGCGGAGGAGCTGGCCCGTCGGAGCGGAGCGGCGCTGGCCGGCACGATCGGGCGGATCGCGATCCTGTACCGCCCCCACCCCGAGCCCGAGAAGCGGGCGATCGAGCTTCCCCGGCAGGAGGGAGGGTAGCGGGAGATGGCGGCGTCGCCTCCGGGATTTTCCGGCCCGTCGCTCCTCGCCACGGCCGCCCTCGTCCTTGTCGCGAGCGCCTGCGGCGAGGATCGCGCCGTCCGGGAGGCGGAGCGCGACGCCGCCCGCGAGGCCGCCGTCCGCGCCCTCGCCGACGCCCTCAACGACCGCGACTGGGCCGCGCTCGACACCCTCCTCACCGGCGACTACACCCGCCACAGCCAGGCGACCCCGGCCGCGAACGTGAACAGCCGGGAGGATTTCGTGGAGTTCCTGCGCGAGGACGCGGCCGCGTTCCCCGACGCCCGGATCGACCTCGAGAAGCTGGTCGCCGAGGGCGACCAGGTCGCCTTCTGGGGCACCTATTCGGGGACCCAGGAGGGCCCGACGGGCGTCTTCCCCGCGACCGGGGAGCGGATGGAGCTCGACTTCGCCGGGATCCACCGCTTCCGGGAGGGGAGGATCGCCGAGACGTGGGTCACGTGGGACAATCTGGCGGCGCTCGTCCAGCTCGGGCACTGGGAGGTGACCCCGCCGAGCGAGCGGCCGGATCCGGACGCCTTCTGCGCGGTGTGGGTGCCCGCCCGGGCCCCGGCAGTGGACGACACCGCGGGAGCCGCGGACCCCTCCGGGCCCCCGTAGCGGCTCGGATCGTTGGAGCGGGACGGCTCGTTTCCTAACATGGACGGGAACGCCATGGACCCACCACGCGACATCTCCCGGAGCGCCCTGCTGCGGGCGCTCTCCCCGGTCGCCGGCCGTCTCGCCGGGGCGAGGATCCCCCGCCGGATGCGGCGCGCCGTTCTGGGGGCGCTCGCCCGCGCCGCCGGAATCGACACGAGGGAGGCGGAGAAGCCGCTCGAGGAGTACCCCACCGCCGAGGCGTTCTTCGCCCGCCGGCTCGAGCCCGGCGCCCGGCCGTGGCGGGCCGACCGTTCCGGCGCCGGGGTGCCGGTGGACGCCGAGGTGGTCCAGACCGGGACCGTGGAGTCGGACGCCCCGATCCGGGCGGAGTCGCGCGGGTTCGGAATCGAGGAGCTCCTCGACGACCCCGAGGCCGCCCGGCGGTTCGAGGGCGGCGTCTTCGCCAGCTTCCGCCTCGCGCCCCGCCACTATCACCGGGTGCACGCCCCCTCGGGCGGGGTGATCCAGTCGGCGCTGGCCCGCCGGAGCGAGGCGTCCGGGCCGGGCGACGAGCGGCTGGTGTGCTACATCGACGGCCCGTGCGGCCACGTGGGGGTGGCGGCCATCGGCTCGACGAAGGTGGGGCGGATCGAGGCGACCTTCGATCCCGACTGGAGCCCGGCGGAGACGGAGGTGGAGGGATCGGTTCGCCGCTACGACCCGCCCCGGCCCGTCCGGGCGGGCGACGAGCTGATGGCGTTCCACCTCGGCTCCTCTCTGGTCTGCCTCTTCGAGCCGGGCAGGGTCGCCCTCGATCCCCACGTGGCTCCCGGCCGGGAGGTGCGGGTGGGCGAGCCCTTCGCCACCGCCCGTCCGGGATACCTCTTCCTGTGCGTGGCCAACTCGGCCCGCAGCCAGATGGCCGAGGGGCTCGCCCGCTCGTTCGCGCCGCCGGGGGCGGAGATGTACAGCGCCGGCTCCGACCCGGGCGAGCTCGCCCCCCTGGCGGTCCGCGCGATGGAGGAGATCGGGATCGACATCTCCCACCACCGCTCCCGGGGGATCGACGAGATCCCGCAGGAGCGGATCGGGACGGTGGTGACCCTGTGCGCCGAGGAGGTGTGCCCCGTCTTCGGCGGCGAGGTGGCCCGGCTCCACTGGCCGATCGAGGACCCGGCCGCCGCCACCGGCTCCGAGGAGGAGCGGCTCGCCGCCTTCCGCGAGGCGCGCGACGAGATCCGCGCCCGCCTGCTCGACTTCCTCCGCTACTGATCGGGGCCCGGGGCCGGCCGGCTACTCGATGGGCTGCTCGTACGCGTCCTCGGGCCGGGGGCCCAGCTCGCGGTCGCGCATCAGGCGAACGCAGGCGTTCCACCGGAGGATCGGGTCGTCGTTCCCCTCGGGCCGCAGCGGCTCCGCCTTCTCGTACCACTCCATCGCCATCCTGAGCCAGTCGTGGGCGGTGGAGGCCGCGCCGGGGACGGACCCCCGGAGCAATGCCTTGGCGCGCCGCTCGCAGACGATCCCGGTGTAGTAGGCGCGCCGGTAGTCGTCCTCCAGCCGGGCGGCCAGCGTCCGTGCCTCGTCGGGGTCGGCGGAGGTGGCGCGGCCGAACCGGTCGGAGAGCGCCAGGATCAGGGTGACGAGCGCGACCTGGTGGTCGGGGTGGGCGCGGAGGACGTCCCGGCAGATCGAGATCGCCTCGTGGGGCTCGTTGAGCAGCCGGTACCGCTCCGCCTTCTCGAGGGCGGCCGGGATCGCGTCCCGGGAGATCGGCCGGGGCTCGAACTCGCTCATTCGTCGCCGCCGCGCCCGAGCGCCCGGACGATCCTGCGCAGGGGATCGTAGTGGCGATCCACGACCCGCTCCTTGAGCGGGATGATGGCGTTGTCGGTGATCTCGATCTCCTCCGGACACACCTTCGTGCAGCACTTCGTGATGTTGCAGTAGCCGATTCCCCACGCCTCCTTCAGCTCGTCCACCCGATCCTCGGCGTCGAGGGGATGCATCTCGAGTGCGGCGACGTGGACGTAGAAGCGCGGGCCCACGAACTCGTCGTACTTCTCGTGGTTGCGGATGACGTGGCACACATCCTGGCACAGGAAGCACTCGATGCACTTCCGGAACTCGTGCACGCGGTCGACGTCCGCCTGGTCCATCCGCCACGATCCGTCCGGGTCGTCCGGCTCGCGGGGGCGGAACGGGCGGATCCGTCGCTTCGCCTCGTAGTTCCACGAGACGTCGGTGACGAGGTCCTTCACATGCGGGAACGCCTTCATCGGCTCGACGGTGACGGGCCGATCGAGCGGGAGCTCGGCGCACCGGGTCATGCACGTGAGCCGAGGCATGCCGTTCACCTCCGCCGAGCACGACCCGCAGCGGCCCGCCTTGCAGTTCCACCGGACCGCGAGATCGCCGGCCTGCTCGGACTGGATGTCGCGGAGGGCGTCGAGGACGACCATCCCCTCTGCGATCTCGGTGTCGTAGTCGCGGAAGACCCCTCTGCCCCGCTCGCCGCGCCAGATCCGGAACGTCGCTCTCATCCCTCCTCCTCGATGATCGCCGTCAGCTCGTCGGGGATCGGGGGCAGCTCCTCGGGCACGACCTCCATCGCCCCGTCCGCGCCCCGGCGCACGATCAGACGGGTCCGATCCATCGCCTCGTCCTTGCCGGGGTGGTCCTCGCGCGAGTGGGCGCCGCGGCTCTCGCGCCGCTTCAGCGCGGCCCGGGCGATCGCTTCCGACACCACCAGCAAGTTGGGCACATCGAGCGCCGCGTGCCACCCGGGGTTGAACTCGCGGTTGCCGGTCACCCCCATCCCGGCGGCCCGCTCCCGCAGCCGGGCCAGCGCCTCGAGCGCCGATTCCAACCCCTCCTCGTCGCGGACGATCCCGACCCTCCGCTGCATCGTCTCCTGCAGCTCGCGCTGGATCGCGTAGGGGCTCTCGGCGGGGTCGCCCTCGAACGGGGCGAGGGCCTCCTCGACGAGACCGGCGATCCGGCCGGGATCGGCCTTCGCGGCGCCGTTCTCGCGGGCGAAGGCGGCCGCGTACTCCCCGGCCCGCTTCCCGAACACGAGGAGGTCGGAGAGGGAGTTGCCGCCCAGCCGGTTCGCCCCGTGGAGACCGGCGGCGACCTCGCCGGCGGCGAACAGCCCCGGCACGGTCGACATCTGCGTCTCGGCGTCGACCTTGACGCCGCCCATGGCGTAATGCGTGGTGGGCCCGACCTCCATCGGGTCCTCGGTGATGTCGAGGTCGGCGAGCTGCTTGAACTGGTGGTACATGCCGGGGAGCTTCCGGATGATCCGCTCGGCGGCGTCGGGCACCTTCTCCTCGATCCAGGCGATGTCGAGGTACACCCCGCCGTGGGGGCTTCCGCGCCCCTCCTCGACCTCGCGGACGATGCATCGGGCGACGTGGTCGCGGGTGAGCAGCTCCGGGGGGCGGCGGGCGTCCCGGTCCCCCTCGACGTACCGCCACCCCTCCTCGGCGTCGGCGGCGGTCTGGTCGCGGTACGCTTCGGGGATGTCGTCGAAGAGGAACCGGCGTCCCTCGCTGTTGAGGAGGATCCCGCCTTCCCCCCGGACCCCCTCCGTGACGAGGATCCCCCGGACGGACGGGGGCCACACCATCCCGGTGGGGTGGAACTGGACGAACTCCATATCGACCAGATCGGCGCCGGCGCGGTACGCGAAGGCGTGCCCGTCCCCGGTGTACTCCCACGAGTTCGAGGTGATCCGGTAGGCCCGTCCGAGCCCTCCGGTCGCGAGCACGACCGCGTTCGCCTCGAAGACCCGGAAGCGGCCCCGCTCCCGGTCGTAGGCGAGCGCCCCGACGGCCCGGCCGTCCGCCGTGAGCAGCTCGACGACGGTCACCTCCATGTGGACGTCGATCCCGCTGTGGACCCCGTGGTCCTGGAGGGTGCGGATCATCTCCAGGCCCGTCTTGTCCCCGACGTGGGCGAGCCGGGGGTAGGCGTGGCCGCCGAAATTCCGCTGCAGGATGCGGCCTTCGGACGTACGGTCGAACAGCGCCCCCCACGCCTCGAGCTCGCGGACCCGTTCGGGCGACTCCCTCGCGTGGATCTCGGCCATGCGCCAGTCGTTCAGGTACTGCCCGCCCCGCATCGTGTCGGCGAAGTGGACCCGCCAGTCGTCCCGTTCGTCCATGTTGGCGAGGGCCGCGGCGATCCCCCCCTCGGCCATGACCGTGTGGGCCTTTCCGAGCAGCGACTTGCACACCACGCCGACGTCCGCCCCCTCGGCCGAGGCGGCGATCGCCGCCCGCAGGCCCGCGCCGCCGGCGCCGATCACGAGGACGTCGTGGCGATGACGGGAGGCCGGCGCGCTCACAGAATGCGCCAGTCCGCCCACACGCCCATGGAGACGAGTCGCACGTAGAGGTCGGCGAACGCCACCCAGAACAGCGAGAGCCACGCCCACAGCATGTGCCGGCCGTTGAGCCGGCTCACGCACCGGTAGCAGGCGTGGCTCACCGGACGCTTCGAGACCTCGTCGCGGCCCCCGCCGATCAGGTGGCGCAGCGAGTGGCATCCGAGGGTGTAGCCGGCCAGCAGGACGACGTTGATCGCCAGCACCACGGTGCCGACGCCGACGCCGAACTCCGTCGCGCCGCTCGCGGGGTCCTCCCACCGCAGGGCCTTCCACACGTCCCAGGAGAGGAAGCCGATGAACGGCAGCGCCAGGTACAGGAAGTAGCGGTGGACGTTCTGGAGCACGAGCGGGAACGACCGCTCGCCGCGGTAGCCCCCGCGCGGCTCGCCGACGGCGCAGGAGGGGGGATCGGCCCAGAACGCCTTGTAGTAGGCCCCGCGGTAGTAGTAGCAGGTGAGCCGGAAGCCGCCCGGCGCCCACAGGATCAGGAACGCCGGCGAGTAGGGGAGCCACGCCACCCACCACTCCGGCCGGGTCCCGAACCAGGCGTGGGCCGCCTCGCCGTACAACAGCGGGGAGTAGAAGGGCGAGAGGTAGGGCCCCCACGCGTAGTGGACCCCCTGGAACGCCGCCCACGTGGCGTACACCACGAACGCCGAAAGCCCCAGGAACACCACCAGTGGCTGCGACCACCAGGCGTCCCGGCGGCCGGTCTCGCCGAAGCCTCCTCCGGCCCGCGGAACGCCCTCCACCCGTGCCAGACCCTCCTGCGCCAGCCCGTTCCTCCGTGCTCGAGTGTCGGGGATGAGCGCTCTAATTGTTCATCCCGGCGGGGACGGTCGCAAGGGACCGGCGCGACCTACGCGAGCACCTCCCCGAACTGGATCTCCTCGGCGGCGAGCACGAAGAGGGTGGAGGGGAGCCCCGCGGTCCGTTCCATCAGGTCCCCGTAGTAGTCTACGAACGCGTCGCCGGGCTCGCCGATGCCGAGCAGCACCAGGTCGGCGTCGGCGGACTCCTCCACGAGGATCTCCTCGAAGCCCCGGCCGTCGGCGGAGAGGACCTCGGGGGTGGCGACGGTCCGGGTGAACTCGACGATCCGCTCGAGGTTCGCCTGCGCGTCGTCGGCGGCGGCCTCGTCGGCGACCACCATCTTGAGCCGCACCTCCGCCCCCTGCCACGAGAGGCTCGTCCGGAGCAGCCAGGCGAGGATCATCATGAGTCCTCCGTTGCCCCGCAGACCGCCCCACCACACGTCGATCCGCCTCCGCTCGCCGAAGCCGCGCTCGGGATCCTCGCGGACGATCAGCACGTTGCGCCGCGCCTGGTGGAAGTGGGCGATCATCTCGCAGTAGCGCTCCCGCAGCTCGGTCTCCTCGTTGGTCCCGAGCAGAACCGTGTTCGGCACGAGCGCGCCCAGCCCGTACGCCTCCACGAGCCGCTCGGCCCCGTCGAAATGGCTCGGCGCGCTGATCACCCGCACCAGCGCCTGGACGCCGCGCTTGGCGATGTAGTCGTGGATGTTGGCCGAGAGGGTCTGTCGCCGACCCGCCGGCTGGTCGCCCGGGAGCACCGTCGCCACCGTCACCAGCGCCTTGTTGTGGGCGATCGAGGAGGCGAGGTCGATCAGGTGCCACCGGCGGGTCGGCGCGCCCGAGAGCACCAGGATGTGCGGACGCCAGTTCTTCGGGCCCGGGCTCTCGCTGGGCGCCCGCAGCCGCAGCAGGCCCGACCGGGTGATCGCCATCCAGATCCCCCGCCGGACGTCGCCCCAGGCGGCCTCGAGCCCCCGCCGCTCCAGCCAGACGAAGATGGCGACGACGAACACGGCGGCCACCACGGTGGCGACCCAGTTCACCAGGAGCATCACCGCGATGCACCCGACCGCCCCCAGCAGCGAGAGCGACCAGTGGACGTCGAACTTCGGCCGGAAGGAGGGGCTGCCGAGGAACTTCTCCACCCCGGCGGCGATGTTGAGAACGCCGTAGGTGGTGAGGAAGAACATCGTCAGGATCGGGGCGATGACGTTCAGGTTGCCGAGCCACACCGCGGCCAGCGCGAGCGCCAGGGTGACCGCGGTGCCGATCCGGGGGGTGTCCTCGGGACCGCTCCCCCGACCGAGGATCCGGAGCGGGCCCGGCAGCACGCCGTCCCGCGCCAGGGCCTGGAGAACCCGGGGCGCCCCGAGGATCGAGCCGACCGCCGAGGAGAGGGTGGCGCCCCACACCCCGAGCAGGATCGCGTCGCCCCACCACGCGATCCGGCGCATCACGAGCGGATCCTCGATCAGGGTGCGGGCGTCGGCGCGGCCGGCGAGGACGATCGGCAGGAGCATGTAGATCACGTACCCGACCCCGATCGCCCACAGGGTGCCCCGGGGGATCGCGCGGCCGGGGTTCTCGAGGTCGCCGGACATGTTCACCCCGGCCATGATCCCGGTGACCGCGGGGAAGAAGACGGCGAACACGGTCCAGAAGGGCTCCGCGTACCGGTCGGCCGCCCCCCACATCTCGATGTCCGTCTGCTCGATCGGACTGCCGAACGCCAGCGAGAGCAGCGAGATCGCGATCGCGGCCATGATGAAGTACTGGGTCCGGATCGCCGCCCGGGCCGAGACGAGGGCGATGATCGCCACCAGGATCGTCGTCGCGATCCCCACCCACCGCTGGTCGAGCTGGGGGAAGACCCCCACCACGCTCTCGGCGAAGCCGACGGTGTAGAGCGCGACCGAGAGCCCCTGGGCGAAGTAGAGCGGGATCCCGATCGCGCCGCCCGGCTCGAGGCCGAGCGAGCGGCTGATCATGTAGTAGGCGCCGCCGATCCGGACCCGCTGGTCGGTGGAGATCGCCGAGATCGACAGCCCGGTGAGGAAGGTGATGACGGTGGAGAGCGTGACGACCAGGAGCGCGCCCAGCAGGCCGACGTTGCCGACCACCCACCCGAAGCGCAGGTACATGATGACGCCGAGGATCGTGAGGATCGACGGCGTGAAGACCCCGCCGAAGGTGCCGAGCCCGCCGGGCCTGCCGGGGGCGACCTCGGCGGTCTCGGGGGGCTCCCCGCCGGAGGGGGTGGGGATCTTCCGGAGAAGCTCCCGGACCAAGGGATCCTTACCCGAAGCGGCGTGCGAATGGCTCGGCGGCGAAGCGGGGCCAGTCGGCCTCGGGCCGCTCCCGGGCGCGTCTCTCCCGGGTCTCCTCGAGGAGATCCTCCAGGGCGGAGACGAGACTTTCCTTCATCGGACGCACGAGAATAGCGCGGATTCGCCACCGCACCACCGGTGGGCCGCGTCCACGGGCCCGGGCGCGTCGGCCGCGGCCGGCTCGGCGCGGCCGGCGCGGATCGCCCAGCGGGCGTGCCCGAGCAGCAGGGCCGCGGCGGTGGCGTGGGCGAGGCCGAAGGCGAGCGTGCGGGCGTTCGGGCGCCCCTCGGAGGGGGCGCGCTCGAGCTCGGCCCCGCCGGCGCGCTCCAGCCGGTCGATCGCGGCGCGGGTCGGCTCCACCGCCGGCCCGAGCGGGTCCCCGTCCGCCTCCGCCA
>JAWVZN010000012.1:0-47432 GCA_033722155.1 Gemmatimonadota bacterium
GCAGGGGTTCATCGCGGCCAGCAGCTGGAACCGGCACGGGAAGCGGAGACGCCACAGCGCTCGGCCGATCACCACCTCGCCGTCCTCCAGGGGCTGGCGCAGCCCCTCGAGGACGTCGCGCCGGAACTCCGGAAACTCGTCGAGGAAGAGCACCCCGCGATGGGCCAGGCTCACCTCGCCGGGCCGCGGGGGGGTGCCGCCGCCGAAGAGCGCCGCGGTGGAGGCGGTGTGGTGCGGGGACCGGAAGGGGGGTCGCAGGCTCAGCGGGCGATGGGGCGGCAGCCGCCCCCAGGCGGAGTGGATGGCGGTCACCTCCAGGGCTTGGGGCCTCGAAAGGGGCGGCAGGATCGTCGGGAAGCGGCGCGCCAGATGGGTCTTGCCGGAGCCGGGCGGGCCGATCAGGAGCGCGTTGTGGCCTCCGGCGGCGGCGATCTCCAGGGCGCGCCGCACCGTGGGCTGGCCGCGCACCTCCCTCCAGTTCACTTCGTCGAGCTCCACCCGTCCCTCCTCCGGCGGCCGGGCCGGGGAGAGCGGATCGAGCCCGGACAGATGGTCGACCGCGGCCCGCAGCGAGGGGACGGGGACCGCGCGGAGCCCGTCGACCAGCGCCGCCTCGGCTCCGTTCTCGGGCGGGACGAGCAGCTCCTCGATCCCCTCGGCGCGGACGACCCGCGCCATCGGGAGCACCCCCCGGATCGGCCGGACCGCCCCGTCCAGACCGAGCTCCCCCACCGCGGCCACCGACCGCTCCGGCGGCAGCGGGAGGGCGTCGGCGGCGGCGAGGATCGCAAGGGCGATCGGAAGGTCGAAGCCGGTTCCGCTCTTCGGCTCGTCGGCCGGCGCCAGATTGACGGTGGTTCGACGGAGCGGCGGCACGAAACCACTGTTGCCGAGGGCGGCCTGGATCCGGTCGCGGCTCTCCCGCACCGCCCCGTCGGGGAGCCCGACGAGGTGGAACGACGGCAGGCCCCGGGCGAGGTCGACCTCGACGAATATCGGCCGGGCCGAGAGGCCGGCCAGGGTGGCGGTGCGGACCCGGGAGAGCACGGAGGATCCACGCTGCAAGCGGCGGACCGCCCCCGGTCCCGCGCGGACCGCCTCCCCGGTCGGGCTACTCCACCAGCTCGATCGTCTCGGTGCGGGCCTGGACGATGGGGATGAGCACGCTCTGGGTCGGGCCGGCGACGAAGGCGTTCATCCGCATCTCCGTCTCCTCCCTGCCACCGAGATAGAGGCCGGAGTCCGGGTCGAACCGGACGGCCCCCGTCCCGTCGCCCGTCCCGGAGAGGGACACCTCCGAGCCCCGCTGGCTTCCGCTCCCCTCCAGCTCGAGCGAGCTCTCGAACCCGACCTCCAGGACCTCGCCCTCCTCCGTCGATGCCCGGCCGCCGACGGTGTAGCGGTTGATCCGGACCACCGTGAGATCCAGGCCGTTCTGGGCGGTCTCCACACGGGTGGTGTCGGCCCACCCGTCCCCCTCCTCGACGTTCCCCTCCGGCAGGACCGGGTAGAAGGTGCGGTAGGCCGCGGAGAGGTCCAACCTCCGGGCGGCCGGCGAGAGCGTGTCCGGCAGCGACACCTCGTCGACCTCCCCCCGGGTGCTCATGCGGATCGTCACCGGCTTCCCGTAGAGGGAGGAGAACTCGGTGCCGCCCCGGATCTCCGGGGTGCTCTCGACCGCGACCGAGTCGTGGACGATGGCGACGGTCACCCTCCCGGGGGAACTCGACGCCACGGTCGCGGTGAACCGCCAGAAGCTCTCCACCTCCGCCGTCTGCTCCCGGCCTTCCACCGTCTGGACGACGTGGTCCCGCTGATGCCGCGTGTAGACGTGGGAACTCCCCTCCTCCATCCCGTACCGCAGGGTCTGGGAGTGGGACGCTGCCGCGGCCACCAGCGATCCGAGCAGGGCGAGACCGAGGGCCCTGGCGCACGTTCTCACGTCGATCCTCCTTCGCGCGAGGAATGGGCCTGCCGGCCCGAGACTTGCAGCAGGACGGGGGATGGAGAGAAGAGCCATACTTGGAGTCGAAAGGTACCCGGTCTCGCGGATCGGGTTCCGTTCGCCTTCGCCGGGGACCGTCCCGTCCCCCCGGGAAAACGAACCGAAAGCGCCGACCGGATGCCCGTAGGGAAAGCCTGGAACAAGAAGACGATTCTCGTGGCGCTGCACGTGTGCGTGGCGGCGATCACGACGGTTCTGTTGTGGCAGTATCCGCCGGCCGAGGGGAGGTCGCTGTGGGTGATGGTCCCGTGGGGCCTGTACCTGGCGGCGACGCTCGGGCTCGTCCTGCTCCCGCTCTACTGGTTCGTCCACCGACGCTTCGACCTCGTCTTCATCGGTGCCGAGGCGATGCTGCTCGGGCCGCTGCTCGCCGGATACTTCGGCGGCGAGGCGTGGGCATTCTACCCGCTGCTGCTGCTCGGCGTCCTCCTCGCCGCGCTGGCCCGGCGGCTCCTCTGGGCGGTGGGCATGGGCGCCGCGGTCGCCGCCGCCCACGTGGTCGTGAACTGGGAGCAGTTCGGGCTGGACCCGGGTGTGGTGATCCTCCAGACCGTCCTGATCGTCACGGTCGCCGGCTTCGTGGGGTACCTCACCGAGGAGCTGAGCCGGGAGGAGGCGACCACCGCGCTGCTCGACAACGCGCTCGAGATCTCGACCCTGCTCACCGGGGTGCTGGAGGCGAAGATCGTCTACGAGCGGCTCACCGAGCTGATCTCCCGGCTGTTCCGGGCCGGCCGGGTGGCGGTGATCCTCGCCGAGCCCGAGTCGGAGACCGCCCGGGTCGCCGCTGCGGTGGACCAGGGCGAGAAGGTGACCGAGGTGATGGTGGATCTCGATCGGTATCCGGAGATCCGGATCGCGCTCGAACGCCGGGCGCCGGTGGTGATCACCCGCCCGGACGAGGATCCGCAGCTGGCCGGCGTGCGCTCGAAGCTGCCCGACCGGGCCCGCCGCTCCTCGATCCTGGTGACCCCCATCCTCCAGGACGACGAGCCGCGGGGCGTGGTGTTCGTTCGCCTCGAGGCCTCCCGGCACGAGTTCTCCGACCACGAGATCAAGTTCTGCCGCCTGATGGCCGACGCCGCGGGTCAGGCGCTGGAGCGCGCCGAGCACTACGCCGAGGTCGCGGAGGCGGCCCGCAGGGACGGGCTCACGGGGCTCTTCAACGTCCGCGTCTTCCATCGGCGGCTCGCCGAGGAAGTGGATCGCGCCGGCCGGACGGGGGCGGAGCTCTCCCTGGTGATGGTCGACGTCGACTACCTCAAGAACGTCAACGACACCTACGGCCACCTCGCCGGCGATCGGGTGATCCGGCAGATGGCGGAAATCCTCCAGGAGGAGGTGCGCAGCATCGACACCGTAGCCCGCTACGGAGGCGAGGAGTTCGCGCTGCTGCTCCCCGAGACGGGCGGGGACCGGGCCCTCGTCGTAGCCGAGCGGATCCGGGTCCTGATCGAGGACACGTCCTACGAGCCGGTCAGGGAGCCGGTGACGGTCTCGATCGGCATCGCGACGCTGCCCGACGACGCCACCACCCCGACCGAGCTGATCCACAAGGCGGACCAGGCGCTCTACGCCTCGAAGAACCGGGGGCGGAACCGCACCACCCGCTACGCCCGGGACGGCTTCGAGGAGGCGCCGGAGGAGAGGGCCGGGATCCCGGAGCCCGCCGAGGACGCCGGCCCCGACCAGCCGAGTTCCTGGGAGACGATCCGCGACGAGCCGATCATCCACTCCCTCCGGGACACCCTCGAGAGCCTGGAGCTGGGACACGAGAGGGTGAGACGGCTCGATGTGGTGACCAGCCTGGCGTCCGTGATGCGGGCGAGGGATCCCACCGCCTTCGAGCAGCTCCGGAGCGTCTCCACGGTGGCCGAGATCTTCCTCGCCCACCTCCCCGTGCCCGAGCGGCAGCGATGGGCGATCCACGTCGCCTGCCTGCTGCGTGACATCGGCAAGCTGGTCATCTCCGAAGAGCTCTTGAAGAAGCAGGGATTCCTCACCCGGGACGAGTACCGGCTCGTTCGCCGCCATCCCGAGGTTGGCGCGGAGATCCTCGCGCCCCTGCAGGGGTTCGAGGCGGTCGTGCCGTTCATCCTCCACCACCACGAGCGGTGGGACGGCAAGGGGTACCCGGAGGGGCTGGTGGGCGAGGAGATCCCGTACGGGGCGCGCGTCGTGGGTCTCCTCGACGCCTTCCAGGCGATGGTCCGGCGCCGTCCGTACGCCGACCGGGCCCGGGGGCTGCGCTACGCCTGCGAGGAGATCCGGCGCAACGGCGGCACCCAGTTCGATCCCGACCTGGCCGAGCGCTTCCTCCTGGTCGTCGACGAGAACAAGGACATCATCTCCACCCTGGTCGCCGAAAAGGTGGCCGGTGCGGAGGGCGAGGCCGCGAGGCCCGTGGAGCCCGAGGCCCGGAAGGCCGGGGCGGCCACGCCGACCACGGCGGTCGCCCCGGAGAGAGCGGAGGAGCGAGGGGCGGAGGAGGAGACCGTGATCTCCCGAGCCGGGCCTCCCGAGAGCCTCGCCGAGCCGCCGGAGGGGCGGGCCGCGGTCAGCGATTGAGCGAACCACGCTCCGGCCCGGTCGGGGCTCTCACCCCGGCCGGAACGCGTCCTCGATGTGGCGCACCTCCACCCCCTTCTTCCCCCGGGTGACGGCGATCACGTCGAAGCGGTACCCCCGCGCGGGCCATCGCGCGGCCGCGACCCGTGCCGCGGCGAGGATCTGGCGGCGCTTGCGCCGGTCCACCGCCGTCTCCGGCGGAGCCATCGGGTCTCCCGAGCGGGTCTTCACCTCCACGATCGCGATCACGCCGCCCCGCCGGGCGACGAGGTCGATCTCGCGGCCGGCCGCGCGGAATCGCCGGGCGAGAATCCGGTAGCCGTTCCGCTCGAGATGGCGAGCCGCGATCGCCTCCCCCGCCTCCCCGAGCTCGCACCGCTGCCGGGTCACAGCTCGATCTGCATCCCGTCGGTGCCCAGCTCGATCGGCTCCCGGACGTAGGACTCCCGGATCCGGCGCTCGATCTCCGCCCAGCCGAGCGCCAGGGCCGAGGGGTAGAAGTGGGTGACCACGAGGCGCCGCACGGCGGCCGCGGCCGCGATCCGCCCCACTCCGCGCGGGGTGAGGTGACCGGGGACGGCGTCCTCGTCGGCCACCGAGCACTCCGCGATCAGCAGATCCGCGTCACGAGCGAGATCGATCGCCTCCTCGCACTCCCCGGTGTCGCCGGTGTAGGCGACCTGGGTCTCGCGCCCCCCGTCGGCCAGGGCGATCCGGTAGCCGACCGCCTCGGGCGAGTGGACGACGGGAAGCGCCTCGACCTCGATCGACGCGTCCTCGCGGACCAGGTCGACCGGGGTGTCGCTCGCCTCCCACAGCTCCAGCGGGAAGCCGGGGTCGACGACCCAGTCGCCCCACACCGCGGCGAGGCCCTCCAGATCGCCCCGGAGCCCGTTGTACCCCACCACGGTGAGGGGACGGGACCGCTCGAGCCCCGGGGCGTTCTTCAGCGCGAAGATCAGCGGCAGGAGGTCGGCCACGTGGTCCTGGTGGCGATGCGTGAGGGCCACCAGGTCGAGCGCCTCGTAGCCGAGCCCGAGACCGTCCATCCGCCGGAGCGTTCCCGACCCCAGGTCGCACAGGGCGTGGATGTCGCCGCACACGAAATGGTGGGCGGCCGGACCCCGCTCGGCGCTCGGGATGACCGTGCCGCTGCCGATCAGGGTGTAGCGAAGAACCTCCATCGTCCTCCCTCTCCACCGATCACGAGAGCCCGATCTCCAGGAGCTCGCCGCCTCCCCCCTCGCCATCCCGCTCCTCGGCGTCCCGCCGCCGCGCCTCCGCCTGGTGGAGGAGGTGGTGCGCGTAGAGGTAGCCGGAGGGGTTGCCCGCGTCCACGAGCGTCCCCTCCCAGGGAGCGGCCACCAGCCGCTCCTCCTCGACGAGTCGCCGATGGACCGCGACGTCGTCGGCCTCCTCCCCCGCCAGCGACGCCTCGGCCGCCACCCGGCGGGCGATCTCCACCCACCGGCCCGTCACCACGTAGCGCGGCATCAGCCGCCACGCACCCTCCGGCGGGGCCCGGAAGGCGCCCCGTCCCCGTTGCTGCAGGGCGGTCACCCGCGGAAGCCGCCCGGCCGGGACGAGGTCGGCGAGCTCGACCCGCCCCACGTTGCCGAAGTAGCGGGCGCTCTCCGTCCCCACCCGGTGGCACGCCGCGAGGGCCACCTCGCGTTCGGCGGCGTCGGCCATCTGCTCGGCCGTCAGCGGCGGGGAGCCGGAGATCCGCACGTTGTCGGGGAGGAAGACGGCGAACGCGCCCCCGTCGTCCACCCACGCCCCGGCCGAGAGGACCGCGTCGACCACCCCGAGGGGGCGCTCCTGGACGAAGCGATCGATCTCGAGTGCCTCGGCCCGCTCCCGCACCTCCTCCAGGATCCCCTCCCGCCAGCGCCCCTCGCGAAGGTACGCCGCGAGAAGGGGCTTGTCGTCCCGCACCACGACCCCGACCCGCTCGAAGCCCGCCTCGAGCGCCTCGGTGACACACCACTGGATCATCGGCCGGGTTCCGATCGGGAGAAGCTCCTTCGGGATCGTCCGGCTCGCCGGCCGCATCCTCGTGCCGAGGCCGGCGGCCGGAATCAGGCAGCGGGCGCCACTCATCCGGTCACCAGGCCGAGATACCATCGCAGCAGGTCGTCCCCGAGGTAGAAGGCGAGCGCGGCCCCCAGCGCCAGGAACAGGCCGAAGGGAACCAGCCGGTCCGTCCTGTAGGCGATCGGCACGAAGACGATCGTGCCCGCAAGCGCCCCGAGGAAGACCGTGATCAGGGCCCCCTTCCATCCGAGGAAGGCTCCGATCAGCGCCATCATCTTGATGTCCCCTCCCCCCATCGCCTCCCTCCCCAGCGCCCGGGAGCCGGCGATCGCCACGATCCACAGGACGCCGCTGCCCACCACGGCCCCGATCACCGCGTCCTGCACCTCCACCCGCACGGGTGGAACCCACAGCTGGCCGATCCCGGCCAGCAGCACCCCCACCGCCGCCCCTCCCAGCGACATCTCGTCGGGGATGACGTAGAAGCGGGCGTCGGTCACCGCGATCGCCAGCAGGAGTGTGAGGAAGACGATCGCCCGGAGGGCCTCGAAGCCGGGCCCGTAGGCCGCGACGTTGGCCGCCCACAGGATGGCGGTGGCGGCCTCGACCATCGGATACTGCCAGCCGATCGGGTCGCCGCACCAGGCGCACTTGCCCCGCAACGCGATCCAGGAGACGAGGGGGATGTTGTGGTACCATCGCAGCGGCTCGCCACAGCGGGGACAGCGGGAGCCCGGCTGGACGACGGACTCCCGCTCGGGGAGCCGGAGGATCGCCACGTTGAGGAACGAGCCGACGGCGAGCCCCAGGACGGCGCTGACGAGGATCGGCCACATCGGGCCGAGAGGTTAGGAGTCGTCGTCGCGCTCTGCCACCATCCGCGGAGCTTCGTTCTCGGCGTCCCGATAGGACGGATCGAAGTCGGAGCGGTCGAGGTCGAGCAGCTTCAGCTTGTAGATGAGAGTGGTCCGGTTGAGGCCGAGGAGGTCGGCGGCGCGGGTGACGTTCCCGCGGCACAGGCGCAGCACCCGCAGCAGGTGGTTCCGCCGCACCACGTACCAGGAGAGGTCCTCGGCGTCGAGAGCGTCGGGATCGAGGCCCAGGCCCAGGTCCTCGACGCCGATCCTGCGGCCCTCGGCGAGATGGTAGCCTCGCTCGAGGGTGGCGTTGAGCTCGCGGACGTTGCCGGGCCAGTCGTACCGGACCAGCAGGTCCCACACCGCCGGGCGCAGCGTCTTCTTCCGCCCGTATCGCTCGTTCAGCCACCGCATCCGGTGCTCCGTCAGGGGAACCACGTCCTCGCGCCGCTCCCGCAGGGGCGGGAGCCACACCCGGTAGCCCGAGAGCCGGTAGTACAGATCCCGGCGGAGCTCGCCGTCACGCAGCATCTCCTCGACGTCGCGGTTGGTGGCCGCGATCACCTGGAAGGAGGCCCGCCTCTCCGACCGCGCCCCGACGGGGCGATACCGCTGCTCCTCGATGGTGTAGAGCAGCTTCGCCTGGATCTCGACCGGCATCTCCCCGACTTCGTCCAGGAACAGGGTGCCGCCGTTCGCCTGCTCGACCAGCCCGACCGCGTCGGAGACGGCTCCGGTGAACGCTCCCCGGACGTGGCCGAAGAGCTTCGACTCGAAGAGGTTCTCCTCCAGGTTCGTGCAGTCCACGACCACGAAAGCGGCGCCCTTCCGACGGCCTTCCTGGTGGATTCTGCGCGCCAGGAAGCTCTTCCCCGTCCCCGACTCGCCCTCGATCAGGATCCGCACGTCGGTACCGGCCACCCGCCGGAGCCGCCGCTTCGCGTCGCGGATCCGGCTCGAGCGGGTGAGGAACCGCGGCAGGGGCTCCCGCTCCGGCCGCGCCGACGGGCCGCGAGCCGCCTCGATCATCCGGGCGAAGTGATCGCACAGCATCCCGGCGGTCTCCTCTCCGAGGATCCCCACCGCAGTGGATCGGAACCGTTCGGAGCGGAGACCGCGCCGGTCGGCGTAGCACGCCGCGACGAGGTAGATCGCGCCGCTGTCGTGGCGCAGCTCCCGCTGATGAAGGTCGCGACCGGCGCTTTCGAGATCGCCGAGGAGCTCTCCGCCGCCCTCCTCGTCCCGCGCGATCGTTCTCCACACCCGCGCCTTCGCCTGGAGCCCCGGACGCGAGGCGAGCCCCGCGCCCCGGAGGGCCTCCTCGAACCGCTCGACGGCCCGTGACCGGTCGCCCGTCAGCAGTTCGAGCTCCCCGTCGGTCAGATCGAGAAAGGCGCGCAGGGCGAGGTGGGCGGGGGCCCGCTGGAGCCTCCGCGCCTCCTCCACCCGCTCCATCGCGGCCTCGTATTCGCCGAGCACCAGCTCGTGGGCGGCCATGTTCCGCAGCACGAAGCCGACGCCCGCCTCCTCCTCCAGCGCCCGGAGCGCCTCCAGGGCCCGCAGGTGGCTCGCCCGCGCCCGGGACCGATCGCCGAGATCGAAGTGGTTGCCGGCCCGGTTCGCCATCACGTAGGCGAGGCACCGGCGATCCTCCCGCCGCTCCGCCTGCTCGATCGCCCGCGCGAAGTACGCCTCCGCCTGCTCGTAGGAGCACAGCTCGGAGAGGATGGCCCCCAGCAGATTCTGGACGGTCGCCCTCCTTCCGTCGGTGCGGCCGCTCACCCACCGCACCAGCCGCAGGGCCTCGCGGGGAGAGCGGTCGCGGAAGTTGCGGGCGAGATCGAGCGCGGAGGCGACGGCCAGCTCCTCCGGCCCCTCGCGCAGCGACCGCGCGTAGGCGCTCCGGAAGCACAGCTCCGCCTCGGGACCGTGGCCGTGGTCGTGGAGCCACAGCGCCAGCGACCGCAGCGCGGCGGGCCCCGGAGGCTCCCGCAGGGGCGCCTCCCCCCCGCCCTCTCGGGGGACGAGGGTGGCGAGCTCCTCGGGAAGCTCCAGCGGCTCTCGGCTCGGCAAGGTGATGTCGAAAGGGTGGCCCGGTTCGGTTTCCTCTTCGTTCTATCCGAAAACGGAGCGCGCGTCAACTCTCCGTGCCGGGAGAAGCGCAATTCCCGGACCGGGCGGGCTCGCCCCGGAAAGCGGGTACGCGCCTGCCGGGGAATCGTCGGTATTTCGACGCCCGAATCGGGTGGGGCTGCCAGGCTGCGGCGTCGCCGCCCCGCGCGCCCCTACCCGAGGGGGAGGCTGGGGTGGACGTCGAAGCCGCCGGGGCGGCGGGTCTCGTCGCGCCGGAGAACCGCGGTGCGTGCGATCATGGCTCCGTTGTCGGTGCAGTTGATCGGGCTCGGCCACAGAACCGCGCGGTCGTCTCCGAGTCGCTCCCTCAGCGCCTCGCGCAGCGGGCCGTTGCACGCCACCCCGCCGGCGAGCAGGACCGTGGGCGCGTCCCGCTCGGCGGCGGCGCGCGCCGTCTTCTCGACGAGCACGTCCACGACCGCGGCCTGGAAGGAGGCGCACACGTCGGGGAGGCGGCGCTGGACCTCCGGGGGGTCCCGCTCGGCGGTCCACCGGAGCACGGCGGTCTTGAGTCCGCTGAAGGAGAAGTCGAGATCGTCCGAGTCGATCATCGGCCGCGGGAAGTCGATCGTCGAGGGATCTCCCCGCTCCGCGGCGCGCTCCACCTCCGGGCCTCCGGGAAAGCCGAGGCCCAGCAGCTTCGCCACCTTGTCGAACGCCTCTCCGGCGGCGTCGTCGCGAGTCCGGCCGAGAACCTCGTACCGCTTCCAGCGCCGCACGTGCACGAGCAGGGTGTGGCCCCCGGAGACGACGAGCGCGACGGCGGGGAGCTCCAGGTCGGGGTGCTCGATCAGATTGGCCACGATATGGGCTTCGAGGTGGTGGACCGGAACGACGGGCGCGTCGAGCCCCAGGGCGAGCCCCTGGGCGAAGGCTCCGCCCACCAGGAGGGCGCCGGCGAGGCCGGGGGCGTGGGTCACCCCGATGCGGTCGAGGTCGGCGGCTCCCACCCCGGCCTCGGAGAGCGCCCGGTGGAGGACGGGCAGGGCGTTCGCCACGTGGGCCCGGCTGGCGAGCTCCGGCACGACCCCTCCGAAAGGCTCGTGCTGCACCTGGCTGCTGACGACGTTGGCGAGCAGGCGCGACTCCCCCTCGAGCACGGCGATCGAGGTGTCGTCGCAGGAGGTCTCGATCCCCAGGGTGAGCCCCGCGCTCAGCTCGATCCCTCCTCCGCGTCCTCCTCCAGGGGCTCGCTCCGGACCAACCGGCCGGTGATCCGGACGCTGTCGGGGGAGACCGTCACGGTGCGCAAGCTGTCGGGCACGGCGATCTCGAGCCGCTCCTCGAACTCCCCCGGTCTCCCGAGACGGCCGAGCTGCGAGAGGTCGAGCCCGAGCGAGCCGATCGGGCGGACCTCGGAGGTGACGCCCCGCACCTCGACCCTCCGGGGCTCCACGCCGAGATCGACCACCTGCCACCCCGTGCGTGCCGGCGGCGAGCCGATCGGCTCGAGCAGGACCGTCTTCTCCATGAACCGGTCGGTGACCACGCGCACCTGGGACGGCGTGATCGCGACCGGGGTCACGTTCAGGTCGGTGGGGCGCTGCACGTCGCGGGGGTCCAGGTTCACCATGGTGGTGTCGCTCTCCCCTCCCTGGACGCTCTTCTGGATCACCAGATCGTCCTTGTCGAGCCGCATCAGCTCCTCGCCGCTTCCGGAGAAGCGCACCTCGACCTCGTCGGGGGGGTCGTTGACGACGATCATGTCGGGCCCCTCCACCGCGATCCGAAGCGGGACGGGGTAGTCGATCACCGTCGTCTCGTCGGTGGTCACGTCGAACCACAGCAGCAGCGCCAGCAGCAGCGCCACCAGCTTGTACCCCAGGTTCCGGGTGAAGAGGTCGCGGAGGGCCGAGGAGGGGTCCGGCGCCACCGGGGGCTAGGTGCCGTCTTCCCCGGAGCCGCCGCGGGTGTGCTTGACCGCGCTCATCACGGCGATCCCGAAGAGCGCGAGCGATACGATGAAGATCCAGGTGGAGCCGACGCCGAGCCGGCTCAGCCCGAGGGCGACGGCGGCGATCAGGATGAGGAACCCGATGAAGTACACGTAGAACCAGTCCATGAGCCCTCCGTCGAACGGGGGAAAGGAGAGGCATCCTCGCGCTGCCCTCGCGCAATCTAGCGTGCGAGCCGCCACGCCGGCTACCGCGCCCCGTGCACGCGCCCGTTTCTCCCCCGGTTCGCGCGGACTCAGAGGCGCCAGGCGTAGCCCAGCTTCAGGAAGAAGGTGCGGTCGGTCTGGGTGAGGTCGATCGCGTGGTCGCCGGCCCGGTTGTCGCTGTAGCCGACGAACACCACCGTCTGGGGATTCAGCTTGTACTCGAACAGGAGCTGGCTGAACATCCTCCGCGTCTCGGGGTCGACCTCGCGCGAGAACAGATCCGGGTTGCGGTCCACGTCGCGGTACTGGAGGATCGCCCGCAGGAACGCCCGCACCGTGAAGTGGTACACGGCGCGCAGCTCGCTCAGGTGGGCGGTGAAGACCCGCCCCTCGTCGATCGAGAGGCGCTGGTAGGTGTGCTCGAACGACAGCTCGAGCGGCCGCCCGATCCGGAGCCCCACCTCGGGGCTCAGGAACACCTCGTCGGCCTTCCGGGCGTTGGCGAAGTCGATCTCCTCACCGAAACCCATGAAGGTGTTCAGCCGGAGCCAACCCGTCGGACGGATCTGCACGAACGCACGCGGCTCGAAGAGATCGAAGATCTCGCCGGCGAAGGACTCCGAGCCCCACTCGAGCCACACCCTCCCGCTCGTCTGCAGAGGCCCCGAATAGCCCGCCTCGATCGTGTAGTCGCGCTCGAGCAGCCGGCCGTCGTGGTCCTCGCGCCACTCGGCGGCCGCCTCGAGGCTGATCCGGTCGTACCAGTCGGCCGAACCGTCGCTCCAGAAGGCGCGCTCGATCCCGGCGCGGCCGCCCCGGAAGCCCACCTGCGGAAGAAAACCGAAATCCGCCCGGAAGTCCTCCTCCACGTCGTCCCAGGCGAGTTCGAACTCCCAGTGACGGGACTCGTACTCCGTCGCGACGCTGTATCCGAGGCCGGTGAAGGAGCCCGGGGGCTGGTCGAACGCCTCCGCGAGCTCGTCCGGGTAGTCGGTGCGCGTCCCCGCCACCAGGACCCGCCCGCTCCACCGCGGCGTGAAGCGGAAGAAGCCGTCCACGCCCCCCGTCCGGTTCGAGTATCCCTCCGCGTCGCGGGAGGTGACGAACCCGCCGATCGTGGAGGACGTCCCCACGTCGCGGCGATAGCGGGCCACCGCCCCGGTCACCTCCTGGTCCAGCGAGGTCTGGGCGGAGGAGCGGGGGCCGGGAAAGATCAGGTTGTTCACGTCGTCCTCGGTGAGGAACGCCCCGAAGGCGTGGGCCCCTTCCTTCCCGGTCACCTTGCCCCCGAAGTTCGGGTCGGCCACGGTGCGGGTGAAGATCAGGTTGGCGGGAACCTCGATGAAGTCCGAGCCCTCGAGGAAGAAGGGGCGCCTCTCCGGAAAGAAGAGCGCGAAGCGGGTGTTCACCTCCAGTTGGGCGGCGTCGGCCTCGACCTGGCTGAAGTCGGGGTTCACGGTGGCCGAGAGCGTCACGTTGGGGGTGATTCCCCACTGGCCGGTGATCCCGGCGTCGACGTCCTCCTCGGCGGGCTCGAGATCGCCGGCGGGGAACTCCTCCCGCTCGTCGGTCCGCTGCGCGGTCACCGTGGGGGTGATCTCGACGTCGTTGCCCGGCGCGATCCCGCGCAGGCCGGTGAGCTCGTTCTCCTGGCACAGCAGACAGGTGTTGTCGCGGTCCCTCGGGCCGCTCGCGATCCGGTGGCGCGAGGAGCGGGGGTAGGAGCGTTCGAAGATGAACCCCCACGTCTGCACGTCCCCGGTGCGCGGGAAGCGGAGCGACTTGAACGGGATCGCGACCTCGACGACGTACCCCTCGTCGGTGATCCGTCCCTCGGACTCCCAGATCGTGTCCCACGAGAAGTCCTCGCGATTCTGGGAGAGGATCGCGTCCATCTGGACGCCGAGGGGCGTCACCCGGAACTGGAAGGCGCGGCGCCGGTCGTGGAACGGGTCGAGGACGAACACGAAGTGGTCGTGCTGGAACCCCTCGTCCCGGTCGGCGAGCCACGCCCGGATCGCGTCGGGGTTCGGATCGTACCCCACGCAGCCGATGTAGAGGGCGTCGTCGTCGTAGGTGGTGCGGCACACGCTCTCGACCGGCGGCTCCACGTTGTCCCCCGGGAAGTGCTCCCACTTCAGCGGGATCTCCTCCGCCTCCTCCCACGCGGCTTCGTCGAGCCGGGCGTCCACGTCGATCTCGGAGGCGGCGCGCTCGATCGTGTAGGAGGGCGCCTCTGGCAGGGTGTCGGCGGCGCCGTCCTGGGCGATCGGGCTCGCGGGCAAGGCGGCGGGAGCCAGGGCGAGCCCGAGCGCGGCGATGGCGGGCGTGGTGAACGGAGAACGCATGGGCCTCGAGGGTTTCGGGGGATACGGGGACGCGAAAACCGGATGGTGGCGATCAGCCCTTACTACTCCGGAAGGCCGGTTCGGGTTTCATCCCTCCGCCAGAGCGCCTCGTTTGACGGGGGGGCGAGGCGTCGGATAGAATGTAGTTGTAGGAAAATTCTGGGTCGAAAGGAGCCTGCCATGAAACGCATGCTCGCATCCTCCCTTCTCGTCGCCGGCTTCGCCCTCGGAGCCGCGCCCCCGGCCGAAGCCCAGTCGCAGCCCGATCGCGACGACGCGCTGGAGGCCCGGCTCTACGGGATCGCCGGCGACGCGTTCCTGTCCGTCTATCTGAACCGGCCCGCCTACGCGGCCGTCTTCGTGGTGGGCCACAACGGGGTCGGGGCGGTCTTCCCGTGGCACGCCGACGACGCCCGCCGGCTGCCCGCGGGCCTCACCGCGGTCCACCCCCGGCCGGGTCGGTCCTCGCTTCCCGTCGGGCTGCAGCCGATGGGCTGCGTCTTCGACCCGGACCCCGCCTATCTCCTGCTGGTGGCCTCCGACCGGCCGCTCCAGCTCTCCCGGTTCGAG
Organism: Gemmatimonadota bacterium; assembly: GCA_033722155.1. Taxonomy (GTDB): domain Bacteria; phylum Gemmatimonadota; class Gemmatimonadetes; order JACCXV01; family JAHWKZ01; genus JAWVZN01. The sequence continues at coordinate 14,620 of JAWVZN010000012.1, forward strand.
GACGAGATCGCCTTCTCGATGGGGCTGCCGGCGATCTTCGGCCACCGGCTCGCCTTCGGGGCCCCCATCGGGGTCGTGGACCGGCTCGTCACGAGGCTGTTCGCCGGCACCGGCGCGCAGTGGAGCATGGACACCCTGCCCCTCTGGATCTTCCAGCCTGACCGCAGGGTGGCCCCCCGGCGGGCCCTGCTCGCGAGGATCTCCTTCGAGGATGATCCCCGGGCGTACTGGGCCGAGAAGGCTCGACAGCGCCCGCCCGGCGGCGAGGGCGGGGACGCCGACCCCGAATCCGGCGCGGAGCGGGAAGAGGCGATCGAGATCGTGATCGACGAGGGCCCGGCGCCCGTCCGGATCGCGCCCCCGCGGGAGCTGGAGCCGCCCTCGGAGAGGCGGTGGGACCGGAGCGGCGCCGCAGCCGGCGCGGTCCGCGACGCACGCGCCGCGAGAGCGCCCGATCGGGTTTCGGCCCCGGCCGCTGCCGGCGACGCCCCGCGCGGCGGGTCGGTCCGGGGCTCGGACTCCCGCGCGGAGCCGCACCGCTAGCCTCCACCCGTTCGGCCGGAACCGTCCCTCCTGGCGGACCTCCTAGATGTTCTCCGCCACGAACGGGAACAGCGGCAGCAGCCACCGGTTCAGGTAGGCCGCCAGGACCGCGAAGTAGTTCGTGAAGATCAGCACCCCGACCACGATCAGGACCACCCCGCTGGCGATCTCGATCGGCCGCATCCAGCCCCGGATCCGGTCGAACGCGGTGAGGAACGTGTTGAACCCGACCGCGGCGAGGAAGAACGGGACCCCCAGCCCGAGCCCGTAGACCGCGAGCATCGCCACGCCCTGCTCCAGCTGGGCGGAGGTGCCGGCCATCGTGAGGATCGCGCCCAGGATCGGCCCGATGCACGGGGTCCAGCCGGCGCCGAAGGCGAAGCCCACCACGACCGAGCCGAACATCCCGGCGGGGCGCTCCTGGAGCTGGACCCTCCTCTCCCGCAGGAGGAAGTCGAACTGGAGCACGCCGGCGATGTGGAGGCCGAAGAGGACGATCACGACCCCGGCCACCCTTCGGATCCACACCTGGTTGGCGCGCATGAACTGCCCGATCGCGGAGGCGCTCGCCCCCAGCGCCATGAACACCAGCATGAACCCGAGGATGAAAAGCAGGGAGTGGACCACGGTGAGCCGGCGCACCCGAGCGCGCGCCTCGGGGCCCGGCTCGGCGAGCTCGTCGAACGTGAGGCCGGTCACGAAGGAGAGGTAGGAGGGGAAGAGCGGGAGCACGCACGGGCTCAGGAACGAGACGATCCCCGCCACGAACGCGACCGCGAAGGTCAGCTCACCCTGCATCGTCCTCCTCCTCGACGGACCCCGCCTTCCCGAGCGCGACCCGGACCACCGCCTCGAACTGCTCCCGGGTCTGCGGTCCCACCCACTCCCGGACGACCTCCCCGTCCCGGACGAGCAGCGTGGTGGGGAGCCACGGCGACACCCCGTACCGCTCGAGCATCGCCGGCGTCCCGATCACGTTCGGATAGTTCATCCCCATCTCCTTGGCGAACGCGCGGGAGTCCCGCGGGAGGTCGTTCACCGTGATCCCGAGCACCGTGAACGGCTCCTCCTCGTACGCCTCCTGGAGCTCGATCAGGTCGGGCACCTCGGCCCGGCACGGAGCGCACCACGACGCCCAGAAGTTCATCAGGATCACCCGATTCCCCTCCAGGTCGGCGAGGCGGAGGGAGTCGCCCCCGAGGGTCTCCAGCGCGAAGGGAGGGGCCTCCCGGATCGGCTCCAGCGAGGCGCCTTCGGCGCCCGCCTCCCCGTCCCCCCCGCCGCAACCCGCGAGGAGCGCGGCGAGCAGGGTCGTGGCGAGCGTGGCGGATGTCTTCGGGTGGCGCATCGGCTATTCAGGGAATACGAAAAAGGAAGCGTGCGACTTCCGCATCGAACCGCGGCGGAGGAGGACAAAGATGCCTGCGAACGGCCCGCTCGGCAATCCCGGTGTCACGAGGATGACGGTCTCCCGCCGGCGCCCCGCTACCCTCTTCGACGGATTTCGTGGGAGGAGGTGCGAGAGACGATGGTACGGTCCCGGCACACGATCGTGGCGATCCTGGGCCTCGCGGCGGCGCTGTGGGCCTCCCCCGCGGTCGCCCAGGAGCGCGGCGAGGTTCACGGCGACGTGGTGGAGGCCCTCCAGGTCGTCTCCGAGGAGATCCTGGAGCTCGAGCGGATCGACCGGATCGAGCTCTCCGACCTGACGATCGTGGACGTGGGGGAGCGGGTCGACGAGAGGCGGCGGGAGGCCCTCGCCGACGCGATCGCCGAGCGCTCCGACGAGCTGGAGCGGCTTCGCGACGAGATCGGCCTCTCCCCCCTCGAGATCGTCGGGGTGGCGGGCGACGGGTCGCCGGTCTCGCTCGAGCGCGCCCTCGCGAACCTCGGGGTGGACGTGCGCGACGTCGTGGCCCTGGAGGTGGAGGCGGACACGGTGGTCGTCTACACCTGGGACGTCGAATCGATTCCCCGCGTACTCGACTGACCGCCTCCCCGGGGGAGGGGCCGGTCGCTCACTCCCCGAGCTCGGACTCGACCATCGTTTTCCGACGCTCCTCGTAGCGCTCGAGGAGGGGTTCGATCCGGGGATCGTCGGGCAGGCCCGGCTCCATCACGATCAGCTCGGCGTCGACCGCCGCGACGTCGGCGGCTTCCCCGTCGGTCGCCTCGAACGACAGCAAGGCCCGGCCGAGGAACCGGCCGAGGTCGCCGGGCGCGACGATCCACGTGTCGGCCCTCGCCTCCTCGGCGCCCACCAGGCTCTTGCCCCCGTGGCCGCTCACGATCAGGTCGATCCCCTCGACCTCCCGCGCCAGCACGCGGTCGGCCTGGTAGGAGAGGTGGCTCAGCACGACGATCGCGTCGACCCCCCGCTCCTCCAGGTCGGCGACCGCGCGGGTGGCGCTCGCGGCGACGTCCCGATCGACCGACACGCTGTCGCGCATCGCCGCGTCCAGCAGGATCGTGGGGTTGAACAACCCGATCAACCCGATCCGGCGTCCCCCCTTCTCGACCACCAGGGTCTCGTGGCCGAGATCCTCGAGCCCGGCCACGTCGTAGTTGGTGTGGACCCAGGCGATCGACGAGCCCGTGACGACCTCGCGCAGGTACGCGGTGCCCTGGTTGAGATCCCACTCGCCGAAGGTCATCGCGTCGTAGCCGATCACGTCCATCGCCTCGACCATCACCCGGCCCAGCTCGGCCCCGTAGACGTTGTCTCCCCCGGAGAAGTCGCCGGCGTCGACCAGCAGTGTGGGGACGTCGGAGGCGCGCTGCAGCGAGTCGATCACCCACGCCCGCTTCGCCAGCCCGCCGGTGGAGTCGTAGCGGCATCCGCAATCCTCGAAGTAGCCGTAGGCGCTGGCGGTGTGGAGGACCAGCAGCTCGCCGGCCGGACCCCCGCCGGGACCACAGGCGAGAGCGGAGACGGCCAGCGCCGCGCCGGCCGACAGGACCGCGAGGCGGGATGACCCTCGAGCGTGGAGGTTCGGTGCGGGGATCATCGGCCGATCAGAAGCGGTAGCCCACCGAGAAGTGGGTCTCGTCGTCCAGCTCGCTCACGGAGACCTCCCGCGCGACGTCCGCCTCGAACCCGCGGTAGCGGATCCCGACCCCGAACGCTCCCCCCACGTTCCGCTCCTCCTCGCCCGCCTCGAGGAACGGGTTGTCGGCCACGACCGCTCCCCCCCGCAGGACCACCAGCTGGTGGACGAGGACGGAGGCTCCGCCGTGAAAGCTCGCGGTTCCGGGGTCGCGGAGGTCGCCCTCCGCGTCGAGCGCGAACGCCACCCGGTAGTCGGGGCCGAACCCGAGCAGCGCCTCGGGGCGCCAGGCGAGGCCGAGTCGAAGGCGGGCGGGAAGCTTCGCCCCCGTCGCGGGACCGCCACCGGCCGCGGGGTCGTCGGGCGAGGGGGAGGCGTACTCCAGGTCCGGGCCGAGGTTGCGGAGCGAGGCGCCGACGTCGAGCGGGATCGCCGGCCACGGCCGGGCGACCGCCCCCAGGTCGAAGGCGGGGCTCCCCCCGTCGGTCACCCCGAGATCGGAGGCGTACCACTTGGCGGTCGCCCCGAAGGCGATCCGCTTCCACCGGTTCGCGTAGGTGACGCCGAGCGCCCACTCCCCGACCTCCAGCTCGCCCACGGGTTCGGGCGAGGATTCGGTGATCGGGATGGCGCCGTAGTCGAGGCGCACCAGCTGCACGCCGAAGATTCCCCAGTCGGTGGAGGCGGCTCCCGCCACCAGGTCCGCGGTCAGATCCGCCGCTTCGGCGGACTCGAACCGGCTGAACGCGACCTGGCCGCGGCCGATGGACGCGATCGCCGCGGGATTGTAGGGCAGGCCCTGGACGTCGCCGGTGAGCGCGGCCGAGGCCCGCCCCTGGCCCACGTTGCGGGCGCCGAGCGGGATCACCAGGCCCGGGAGCCCCACCTCGGCCTCGGCCTGCTGGCCGACGGCGACCGAGTTCGGGAGGTACAGCGGGGCCAGCGCGAGGAGCGCGCAGGCGAGGAGGCGGGAAGACGGTCGCACGGGGGAGGGAATGTGCCGCGGCGGGGGAAGCACGGCAAGCGTCATCCCTCCTCCCGGCACTCCTCGCACGCCCCGTAGATCTCCATCTTGTGGTGGGAGGGCCGGAAGCGGTGGAGATCGGACACCTCGCGCTCGATCCGCTCCACCTCCTCCGACTGGAACTCGATCACCTTTCCGCACCGGGTGCACACCAGATGCTCGTGATGGGGCCGGGTGCGGAGCGGCTCGTAGCGGCGGAACCCCTCGCCGAAATCGTGCTCCCGGATCAGCCCGGCCTTCAGCAGGAGGTCGAGCGTCCGGTAGACGGTCGCCTTCCCGACCGGCGAGCCCTCGTCCCGCAGCCGCTCCAGGATCTGCTCGGCCGAGATGTGGCGGTGCGTTCCGAAGAGCAGCTCGGCGACCCGGATCCGCTGGGGGGTGACGGGATGGTCGTACTCGCGCAGGTACTCGCGGAAGCGGTCGACGCCGCTCGACCCCCGGTTGCCGGCGGTCACGCCGCCCCGGCGTCGATCAGATCCAGCAGCCGGTCGACCGGATCGGCCGCCGGCCCGCCCGACCCGGGGTCGAGCCGAATCTCCCGGAAGCGCGCCACCTCCACGCCGGAGCGCTCGATGAACTCCTGGAGGATCTCCGGCAGCACCGCTTCCGGAAAGCGGGCCCGGCGGACGAAATCGGGTCCCGGGCGGTCGTCTCCCTCCGCCCGCTCGCCGATCGCGACCATCTCGAGCTTCCCCTCGAGGTCGCGCTTGGTGACGAGAGCGAGCCGGAAGTCCACCTCCCGGCGCGTGAGCGGCTCGAAGAGGTAGAGCCGGTCGAGGCGCTCGTCGGGACCGAGGCGCACGATGTCGCGCAGGGCCTCGCGCTTCTCCTCGTTCCGATCGCTCTCTCTCATCGGCTTGACAGGGGTCGGAGGGGGCTCGTATCGTGGCCGGACTTCGTGGGAATCTCGTGCTCGCCCCAGGACCCGTCAACCGGACGTCCGTCGACTCCGTGAACCGCTTTCTCGCCGACCTCGACCCGCGGCACGCCGCCGCGCTCTCCTACCTCGCCGGCTTCGTCAGCGCGGCCCTCGTGCTGTGGAGGCGGGGCGAAGACCCGTTCGTCCGCTTCCACGCCTGGCAGTCGATCCTCTTCAGCCTGGCGCTGGCGACGACCCTCGTCGGGGTGGAGCTGGTGCCCCTGCTCGGACTGGCGCTGGTGTGGGCGATCGCCACCCTCGGGGCGCTCGCCTGGATCGGGCTGATGGTGCAGGCCTTCCGGGGGGTGTGGACGCTTCTCCCGCTGCTGGGCGACGTGGCCCTGGAGCGGGCCCGGAGCGACTGACGCGGCGGACGCGTCCGTCCCGGTCACCGCGCCGGGCTCCACACCTCCTCCAGCGTACGCGACCGCTCCCCGTTGCCGGAGCCCCGGCTCGCGGCCGCACCGTTCTCTCCTCCGCCGGCGGCGCCGTTCCCCGCGGTCGAGCCCTCCAGCGCCACCGAGACGAGCGTGGAGATCCCGGGCTCCTCCATCGTCACCCCGTAGAGGTAGTCGGCCGCCTGCATCGTCCGCTTGTTGTGGGTGATGATCACGAACTGGGTCCGGTCGCGGAAGTGGGACAGCATCTTGAGGAAGCGGCTCACGTTGGCGTCGTCGAGGGGGGCGTCGACCTCGTCGAGGACGCAGAACGGGCTCGGCTTCACCTGATAGATCGCGAACAGGAGGGCCAGCGCGGTGAGGGCGCGCTCGCCACCCGAGAGGAGGGTGATCTGCTTCACCCGCTTGCCCCGCGGGCTGGCCACGATCTCGATCGGCGACTCGAGGGGATCGTCCGGATCGGCCAGGCGCACCTCCGCATGCCCCCCCTCGAACAAGGTCCGGAACGTGGACTCGAACCGCTCGCCGATTTCCGCGAACGTCTCCTCGAACAGCTCCCGCGCGGTCGCGTCGATCCTCCGGATCGCCTCCTGGAGCTGGCCTCGGGCCTGGACGAGATCGGACCGCTGCTCGTGGAGGAACGCGAGGCGCTCGGACTCCCTCTCGTACTCCTCGACGGCCAGCATGTTGACCGGGCCGAGGTTGGCGCGCTTGCGGCGGACCTCCTCCAGACGGCGCCGCATCTCCTCGACGTCGAGCTCGGCCTCCTCCTCCTCGAGCGGGTGGCGCTCGAGCAGGGTCTCCAGATCGTCCTCGTACTGCTCCTCGAGGTGCTCGCGGAGGGATTGGCGCCGGTGCTCGATCTCCTGCCGGACCAGGGTGGCCTCGTGCCGCTGCTCGGTCGTCTCCTCGTGGGCCCGCCGCAGCGCTCTCAGCTCGCTCTCCTTCTCCGCCCGCGCCTCCTCGAGCTCCCGCACCCCCTCGTCGTTCTCCCGCAGCCGCGCCTCGATCGCGTCGAGCTCGTCGTTCAGGCTCTCGATCTCCGCCGAGCTCGCCTTCCGCTCGGCCTCGAGCCTCGCGTTCGCCTCCTCGAGCCTCTCCCGCTCCCCGTCCCGCTCCTCGCGGCCGGCGGCGAGCGCCTCGAGGTCGGCCACCACGTGCTCGATCTCCCGCTCCATCGTCCGGAGCGCCGCCTCGGCGCGGGCGCGGTCCAGCTCGACGGCGTGGCGGGACGACTGCCGGTCGATCCGCTCGGCTTCCTCCCTCTCGAGGGCCTCCCGGACCGCCTCCAGCCGCTCCCGGGTCCGGGCGAGGTCGGCCTCGACCCGATCGGCCCTTCCCGCGCTCTCCTCCGCCACCCGACGCGCCCGGTCGCGGGCCCCGGCGCGCTCCTCGACCTGCCGCTCCAGCTCCTCGATCCGGCGGATCGCGCGCTCCGCCTCGCCCTCGGCCACCACCAGCTCCTCGCGGGCCGAGCGACGGCGCTCCTCGGCCTCCGCGGCCCGCTCGCGAGCCCGCGCCAGGGCCTCGCGCGAGGCCGAGAGCTCGGCCCGCACCTCCTCCACCTCCCCGGCCGCCCGCTCGAGCGCGCGCCCCCGCTCGGCGGCCTCGGCCCCGGCCTCGACGAGGCGGCGGCGACGTCCCAGCACGCCGGCGTCCTCGGCGGCGCCGGGGGTCCCCCACCGGCCGGTGGGCTCGAGGAGGGTGCCGTCGAGGGCGGCGATCACGAAGTGACGGGCGGCCTCGGGACGATCCGCCAGCGCCTCGCGACACCGGAAGGCGTCGTCGCGGTCGGACACCACGAGCAGGCGGCCGAAGAGCGGCTCGAGCCGCTCGTAGAGGTCGGCCTCCCCGGTCCACCGAAGCACCTCGGTCCCCCGCCCCACGACCATCGCGGCCGCCGGATCGGGGAGGGCGGGGGCGGGACCGTTCGCCAGAAACTCGGGAACGAGGAAGTCGGCCCGACCTCCGCCGTTTTCGGCGAGGCGGTCGGCGGCGCGCTCGGCGGCCTCGCGATCGCGCGCCAGCAGCCCGTGGCCCAGGCTCTCCAGGTACCGCTCGAGCGGCGCTTCGAAACGCGGCTCGCTCGGCTCCACCGCCCGCGGGAGCGCGCCCAGCAGGCCGGGCACGGGTTCGGCCTCCGACAGCAGGGCCCGCACGCCGGGGCCGTATCCCTCGTATCGCTCCTCCATGCGGCGGAGGGTCTCCAGACGGCCCGCCGCCGCCTGCTCCGCCGCGCGCTCGGCGGCCACCCGCTCGCGTGCGGCCTCCAGGCGCTCGGTCGCCTCCGCCACCGAGGATTCGATCCCGGCGACCTCCTCCCCGGCCCTCGCCCCCGCCTCCGTGGCGTTCTCGAGCACCTCCCGCGCACGCTCCGCCGCGTCGCCGGCTTCCTCCCGCTCGGCGCGGAGCTGCTCCAGCTCCGCTTCGAGCGTGTCCAGCCGCTCCCCCGCCGCCTCGGCCGCGCTCGCGTGCCTCGCCGCGTCCTGGCGCGCCTCGGCGAGCGCGTCCCGGAGATCCTCCACCTCGGCTCCGAGGGCCTCGCGTTCCGCCCTCAGCTCGGCGTGGCGCGAGGCGCCGTCCGTCTCCTCCCCCCTCTCGAGCCGGGCCACGACCGCCTCGAGCCGCTCGGCGGCCTCGTCCCGCTCGGACTCGAGCGCCCGGCGGCGCTCGACCAGCTCGGCCTCTCGCCGGGCCGCTCTCTCGTCCTGCCCGGCCAGCTCGGAGAGCCGGCTCCGGTTGTGCTTGAGGGACTCCCCGGTGACGAGCCGCGACTCCTCCCGCCGGGCGATCTCGCGCCGCAGCTCCTCGGCCCGCTCTCGGGCCCCCCGCTCCGCCTCGCGCCCCTCCACGATCTCCAGCTCGGTGGATTCGATCTCCGACTCCAGCGCCGCGATTCGCGCGGCCTGCTCCGCTTCCGCGGACTCGAGGGCGCGCAGCCGCTCGAGGAGGGGCAGCTCGCGGGCGGCCAGCGCCTCGAGCTCCCTCGCCATCAGGTGGACGTCCAGACGCTCCTCCTCCGTCCGGTACTGCCGGAACCGCCGGGTTCGCCCCACCTGACGCTTCAGCGCGCGAACGGTCTTCTCCACCTCGGCGACGATGTCCTCGACGCGCTCGAGGTCGCGGGTCGTCGCCTCGAGCTTCCGCTCGGTGGCCCGCCGCCGGTCCTTGTACCGGGTCACCCCGGCCGCCTCCTCGAAGATCGTCCTCCGCTCCTCGGTACGGTCGGAGAGGACGCTGTCGACCATTCCCTGCTGGATCAGGGAGTAGGCGTGGGTACCGATCCCGGTCCCGAAGAAGAGGCTCTGGATGTCCTTGAGCCGGCACGGCTGGCGGTTGAGGAGGTACTCGCTCTCCCCCTCCCGGTACACCCGGCGGGTGATCGAGACCTCGGAGTACTCGACCGGCAGCAACCCGTCCTCGTTGGAGAAGTGGAGGGTCGCCTCGGCGATGTTGATCGGTTTCCGCTCGCGGGTCCCGGCGAAGATCACCTCGGCCATCTTCGAGCCGCGAACCATGGTCGGGCGCTGCTCGCCCAGCACCCACCGGATGGCGTCGGAGATGTTGCTCTTGCCGCAGCCGTTGGGGCCGACGATGGCGGTCAGCCCGGGGTTGAACTCGATCGAGACGCGATCGGCGAACGACTTGAAGCCGAACAGCTCGAGTCTCTGAAGCTTCACCGGTCCGTGCCTCCGTTCCGGGGTCGATGTCGGGGGACGAGAGAGGGGGTCCTTCCGGCGCGCTCCAGGGCGCGGCGCATCAGCTCCGCCTCCGTTTCCGACTGGAACGCTCCCGCCCACACCGTGGCGGGACCGTCGCCGAGCACGTAGGCGGGAACGCCGCGGCCCTCCAGCTCCTCGGCCTCCCTCTCCGCGGCGGCCCGGTCCGGATGGATCGAGACGCGGAACGCCAGCGGGGTCCGGCGAAGGACCCCCTCCTCCACGGTGTCGCCGGAGAGCAGCCGTTCGAGCGCTTCGCGCGCCGCGCTCGAGTCGGCGAAGGCGCCCACGAACACCCGCGACCACACCCCCTTGGAGGGGAGGTTCACGGGAACGAGGAAGGAGAGGGGCCCCGCGGCGGAGATGCGACCCACCAGCCGGCGTCCCGATTCGCGGCTCTGATAGGAGCCCACGTGCACCGACCACGGCGCGCTCGGCCCGGTCGGCTCCGCGGCGACCTCCCCGGTCGGAGCCAGGGTGTCGCTCTCCGCTTCGTCGGAGGGGGCCGGTTCGGCGGCCGCGTCCTCGGCGGCCTCGCCCTCCCCGGGCTCGCGGAGCGCGAGCGCGACCGGTTCGCCCCGCGACCCGGCGCCGGGCGAGCCCACGCCCTCCGGAACCAGCTCCGGCTCGCCGCGGCCGAAAGCCCACGCGAGCCCTCCGAGAACGATCACGCACGCCACCGCCGCGGCCAGCAGCGCACTGCGATCGAAGCGCGAGCCCGCACCCTTCCCCACAGGGACGCTCTCGCCACCCTCCTCGTCCTCGCCGGCGGGGTCGGGCTCGTCCATCGCCGGCCCGGGGACGCGCGGCCGACTCCGGGCGCGGGGGGCGGGTTGGACCGCCCGCAGGAAGTCGAGCTCGTCGAGCTCGTCCCGCTCCCTCGCCGATCCCTCGTCGAGGGGGACGTCCTCCCCGGCCTCGCCGGGAGCCCCCGCGAAGAGCGCGGGCAACGGTCCGAGGAACATCCGGGTCAGCCGGGCCAGCTCGCGAGCCGAATGGGCGTCGCCGGTCAGGCGGACCACCCCCCGCTCGGAACCGGCCAGCCGCCCCTTCGCCCCCTCCCCCTCCTCGATCGTGAGGACGACGTCGCACAGCGCGGTGACTCCCGCGGCGTCCACCGCTTCCGCCGACGGGGCGGTGACGAGCACGATCGCCTCGTGCGCTCCCCGCAGCCGGCCGAGGGCCGCCCGCAGGCCGGGGGGATCGTCCAGCGGCGAGCCGGCCAGGAAGTGGGCCCCGCCGGACAGGACCGAGAGCCCGTCGAGCTCGGTGGCGTGGGTGCACCGCTCGAGCGCGACGCCGTACTGGAGATGGTCGACCAGGCCTTCCTTGAGGTCGGCCCCCACGAGGTTCTCCAGCCATCGCACGTCCGGGCTCAGGTCGAGGAACAGGGTGCGCACACCCGCCCGCGCGAGGAACGCCGCGGTGAGGAACAGGAACAGGCGGGGGTTCTTTCCGGCGCTCTCCGAGCGGCCGCACACGAGGATCGGGCTCTCCGAGGCGTCGACGGCGAGCTCCTCGATCAGCCCGGCGAACTCCGGACGGAGACGGGAGAGCTCGGAGACGCCCGACCCGCGCAGCGCGCTCAGGGCCTCCCGCCAGATCGCGTCACCGAATTGGAGTTCCCGCATCTCCACCAGTTCCTGGCCGAAGGGCTCGAAGACTCCCTCATGATAGGCTCGTCGTGGCGCGTTCGTCAACGACAGACCACGATATCTAGGGTGTCGCCGACGAAGGCACACGAGATTTCGTTGTCGAAGCCGCAGAACGCCGGACGCTCGGACGGACGTCGACCGCGTTTTCGTGGATGGGGGCTCGGTTGGATGGGGCACGGGCGGCGTCGCGAGACGCCGGCCCGTGGACGGTGGAAACTTAGCGCCCGGACCCCGTTCGCGAAAGGCGGGAGGGGAAGTCCGCTAGAACTCCGGAGCGATGGTGAAGACCCACCGCCCGTCGCCCACCTCCGCCATGTCGGTCTGCCTTGCGTAGTCGAGGCGGAGCACCGCGAAGCCGAACAGGTTGGTCCTCACGCCGGCGCCGAACGCCGCCCGCGCGTCGACGAGGCGGAAGCCGAGCGGGCCGGGGTCCTCGCCGGTGGAGAAGCGGAAGGACTCGCGCGCGGTGTCGGAGTCGAGCTGGTGGGGGCACCGCTCGTTCCCGCAGCTGGCGAAGCCCAGGTCGTACCAGACCGCTCCGCGGATCGGCGGCAGCAACGACGAGCCCAGGCGCGGCCGCTCCACCAGCGGGAAGCGGAACTCGAGGTTCCACAGCCCGACGGTGGAGCCGACGAGGTTCACGTCGCGGAAGTCGAATCCCCGCAGCAGCGTGGGCCCTCCGATCGACTGGAAGCGGAGGTTCTCCTGGCTCTGGCCGAAGGTGCCCAGGTACAGCAGCCGGGTCGCCAGCGTGAACCGCTTCCCGAAGAACCAGTACTTCCGCAGGTCCCCGTACACCTGGGTGAAGTCGCGGTCGCCGAAGGCCCGCTGCAGCTCGATCCGCTGACGGCTTCCGCCGATCGGACCGGTGGTGCCGTAGAAGGCGGTATCGTACACGTAAGCGAGCGACGGCGAGACGAACATCTCGTTCTCGAGATCCTCCACGATCTCCGGGGAGGGATCGAAGAGGTCGAAACGGGCGACCTGCCGATCGACGTGGGCCACCACGCCGCCGAGCTCGATCCGTCGGAACCGGCTGAAGGGGTAGGCGCCGAACCCCTGCACGCCCCGGTAGATGTCGCTGCGGAACAGGAGGTTCTCCACCCGCGACACGGAGAGCGGGGCGAAATCGCTGCGGAACTGGTAGGCGGTCACGCCCCAGTTGAGACGCCGCTTCAGGTTGGCGTAGGTGAAGAACAGGTCGCTGTCGGTGATCGATCCGAAGACGGAGGCGGACACGAACAGGTTGTGGTCGCCGAGCAGATCGCTGAAGGCGAGCTGGGAGGCCCCGAAGGCGCCGATCCCGGAGACGAAGCCCACCTGGGGCCGGCCCATCATGTCGGGCTGGAAGTCGACGTCGTAGTCGCGCGACTCGAACGCGGTGGTGTCGCGGGGCAGGCCGATCGTCGGATCCGAGAGGAGCGTCGCGACGTCGACCGGGTGCCGGAAGGAGGGCACCCGCGGACGCGTCCGAGGGGTCTCCCGGTCCCGGTCGCCGTCGCCCAGATACGCCTGGATGGCCTGTGGCCGGCGGTCGGAGGCCCCGGCGATCTCCCCCTCCTCGCCCCCGGGCGGGTCCGGGGCTTGATCGGAAGCTTCCTCGTCGGGCCCCGCCTCTGCGCCCGCGACCTCGCCGCCGACCGGACGCACGAAGGCCCGTGCCGCGAGGTCGTACTCCCCGCGCTCCGCGGGACGCCACGGCCGCCGCGCCCGCAGCCGCGGCCGATCGATCCGATAGAGGTCCCACCCGCCGTCGCTGAACGCGCTGAACACCATCCGGCTGCCGTCGCGCGACCACGACAGGGCCGGGCTCGACCCGAGGATTCCGCTGACCCCCGTCAGCAGGTCGGTGATCTGGTACGTCTCGCCCCGCTCGAAGTCGTGCAGGAACACGTTCGGGATGCCGGAGCGGTCGCTGATGAACGCGAGAGACGCGCCGTCGGGGCCCCACTGGGGGTTGATGTTCTTGCCCGCCTGGTCCGGGAGGAACGAGATCTCCCCGGTGGTGAGGTCGTAGATGCCGATCTGATACTCGCCGTAGGCGAGCAGGTCGAAGTCGGTGCCGGGCCCGAAGTCGGTCGTGAAGGCGATCCGCGCGCCGTCGGGCGACCAGACGGGGTCGCGCTGGGAGTAGCGGTCGTCGGTGAGGCGGCGGAACCCCGAGCCGTCCCGGCCCACGACGTACAGGTCGCTCACCCCGCCGGACAGCCCGGTGAAGACGAGCTCCTCGCCGGTGGGCGACCAGGCGGGGGTCTCGATTCCCTCGAGGCCGAATCGGTGGGAGGCCACGATCTCCTCGTCCTCCACCCGCATGACGTAGAGCGCGTCCTGCTCGCCGGCCTTGCTGGAGAACGCCAGGAAGCGACCGTCCGGGGAGAAGGAGAGGCCCGCGCGGAGAAACCGCATGCTCTCGAACGAGGCCGTGCGCTCCCCCTTCACCAGCTTGTCCGCGTTTTCGCCGTCCTCGGCGTCCGCCATCCACACGTCGTTGAACCAGTCGCGGTCGGAGAGGAAGGCGACCTTCGAACCGTCGGGGGAGAGCGCCGGCGCGACGTTGATCGCCGCGCCCTCCTCCACGTGGTTGGTGAGCCGGGTGGCGGCGTCCGCCGCCGTCGGGAAGGCGAGCACCTGGGGCAGGTAGGTGAGGCGGACCGCCTCGAGCCACTCCTCGGAGAGCTCCTCCAGGTCGCGGTGCAGCGCCGCCTCGATCGCGTCCTCGACGCCGATCAGGGGGGCTTTCTGCATGATCTCGCCGATCTTCTGGTCCCCGTACTTCGTGCCGATGTAGTAGAAGATCGCCTGGCCGAAGCGGTAGACGCGGATGTCGCCCACCCGGGCGAGTTCGTCGAGGTCGGTCAGGTAGCCCGCCAGCGAGGCGTCCCGCAGCCACATCGCCGTCTGGCTGTCGATCCGGCCCGTGGAGAGGTACTCGGCCATCCCCTCCATGAACCACAGCGGCGGCCGGAAGGAGAAGGGGTTCGAGCCCTGGGCCAGGGTTCCGCGGCGCATGATGTCGTACTGGAAGGCGTGGACGAGCTCGTGGGTGAGGGTGTGGTCGAACTCGGGATAGGCGCTCGGGAAAAACAGGACGATCCGGTCGCGGATCCCCTCGGTGATGCCCTGGATCCCCTCGGAGAGCTGGAAGCGGAAGATGTTCGTCTGCTGGAAATCCGACTGGGAGGCGTACAGCACGAGCGGCTTGCGCTCCTCCCACTCGTGGCGGAACACCTTCGAGAGCCGGGCGTAGGCCCGCTCCGCCATCCGCGCGGCGTCCAGCGCCGCGGCCTCGAACTCGGGGTAGTAGTGGACGTCGAAGTGCTCGGTGCGCAGCACCCGGAAGTCGAAGGTCTCGTACTGGACCTTGTTCTTCCCGAACTGGGCGGAGGCCGGTTCTGCCGCGCCGAGCAGCGCGAGGACGCCGACGAGGGCGGCGACGAGTCGTGCGTTGGCTTTCGTGAGCATCCCCTCCTTCCAGCCCGCCGCCGACCCGCGGCGGAGTAGTCGCTACCCCGAGCCTCCCTCCCCGGTTCCGTCGGCTTCCCCGGCTTCGCCCGGGGCCGGTCCCTCGCCGTCGCCGTCGAAGCGCTCCGCCGGAGCGTCGCCCCAGAGCCGCTCCAGATCGTAATACTCGCGGGCCTCGCCGTGGAAGACGTGGACCACGAAATCGACGTAGTCGAGCAGCACCCAGCGGGCGTTCCCGAGCCCCTCGACGTGCCACGGCCGCAGATCCTTCTCCTCCTCGATCCGCCGCTCGACGTTGTTCGCGATCGCCTTCACCTGGACGTCGCTCTCGCCGCTCGCGATCACGAAGAAGTCGGTCGCCGCCGTGAGGCCGCGCAGGTCGAGCAGCACCACGTCGCTGCCGCGGCGATCCACCGCCTCTGTGGCCGCCAGCGAGGCGGCCTCCCGGATCGACGCGTCTCCGGCCCGCCGCGCCTTGCGCGGGCGGGGGGTCACGTCTGCTCCCGTTCCACCTTCACCTCGATCTCGACGGAGACCTCCGGGTGCAGCCGGATCGGCACCACGAACTCCCCGATCGTCTTGATCGGCTGGTCGAGGCCCACCTGGGGACTCTCCACCTCGTACCCCTCCTCCTGCAGGCGGGTGGAGACGTCCGCCGGGGAGACGGAGCCGTACAGCTGATCCTCCTCCCCGGCCATCCGGTGGAAGAGGAACGACGCGCCCTCGAGGCGTCGTGCCACCTCCTCGGCGGCCACCCGCTCCCGTTCGAGGCGCTCCTCGTACTTCTCCCGCTCGTGCTCCACGCGATGCTTGTTCGCCTCCGTGGCGACGTACGCGAGCCCGCGCGGGATCAGGTAGTTCCGGGCGTAGCCGGGAGCCACCTCGACCACGTCGCCGATGTGGCCCAGGTTCTCGATCTCCGCCCTCAGGATTACTTCCGTGTTCCTCGCCATCGCTCCTCTCCTCTCTCCGGGATCTATCGCGTGTCTTCCGAATCGTCGCGGTCGCGCCACCCGATCCAGTGATCCGCGAGCCCGAGCGCGACGGCGCCGCCCACCATGGCCGGCGCCACGATCACCACGGCCGCCCCGCCGATCGCGAGCCGCCACCAGCGACCCACCCCGCGGCGGTCGAGCCCCCAGATCGCCACCGCCAGGCCCTGGAACCCGTACAGCACGCCCGACACCAGGACCAGGTTCGCCGCCCAGCGGCGGAAGGGCTCGGGAAGCCACAATCCCCCCAGCCCGACGATCAGGGGCCAGATCGCGGCCTCGCCGAGGCGGAAACGGTGGAAGCCGGGGTCCTCCAGGCTCCGGTCGATCTCCGGGCGGGGGCGACCCCAGGCGGCCAGCAGGCGGTAGCCGAGCCAGGCGCCAAGCCACAGCGTCACCAGGAGCCACCCCGGCCACAGCCGGGCGATCCACTCGGCGCTCGCCGTCGCCGCCGCCTCGAGCGTCTCGAGGGTGGCGGGATCCATCCCCAGGGAGCGGTACGTCTCCAGCGCCTCCGCCCCGCTCTCGGCGATCCCTCGGCGCAGCGCACTCTCCCACGACGCCAGCGACCCGGGCACGATTCCCGCCGCCGTGGCGAGGCCCGCGGCCCCCGCGCCCAGAGCGGGCCCGGCGAGCGCCGACAGGTCCGCCGTCCTTCGCGTGGCCGTCCAGGCGGCCCCGCCGAGGGCCAGGGCGGCCACGCCCAGCAGGGCGACCCCGGCGGCCGAACCGACCATCATCGCGGCCACCACGCCCACGATTCCCGCCGCCGCGACCCGGACCCCCCGGCGTCGATCGTGCAGGGCGAAAGCCCCCGCCGCGGGGAGCGCCAGCGTGAGCCAGGGACCCGGGAGGCTTCCGAACAGCAACCCCAGGGCGACCAGGGCCTCCGCGATCCCGAGTCGGCCTCGATCAGTGGGCGTGATCCGGGAGGTAGGGGATGATCGCCAGGAACCGGGCGCGCTTCACCGCACTGGAGAGCCGCCGCTGGTGGCGGGCGCAGGTGCCGGTGACCCGGCGCGGCAGGATCTTGCCGCGGTCGTTGACGAACCGGTCGAGCAGACGCTCGTCCTTGTGGTCGATCGGGGTGTCGTTCTCGCAGAAATAGCAGGTTCTCCGTCTCGCCATCGTCCCTCGTCCTTCCTATTCGGATTCTTCCTCGACCTCGGCCGGGGGGGCCGGGGTCGGCGGGTCCACCACGGTGAGCTGGCGCAGCACCATCTCGTCGATCCGGGCCACCCGCTCGAGCTCCGAGAGCCGGTCCGGCTCGCTCTCGTGGCGCAGGACGGCGTAGATGCCCTGCTCCTCGTTCTGGATCGGGTAGGCGAGCTTGCGCTTGCCCCACACGTCCACGTGGAACGGCCCCTCCCCGTCGCCGAAGAGGGCGTTCCGGAAGCGCTCGACGCGCTCCTCCACCTCCTCCTCGGTGAGGGAGGAATCGAAGATGACGACGGTCTCGTATTCTCTGGGCACGCGCGACTCCCTTCGGTCTGTGGTCCGTCCCCGCGCGGGACGAACAGGGTTCTGGGGAATGGACCTCGAAACTAGCCCCTTTCCGCCTCCCGGTCAACGCGTTTTGCCCGTCCCCACGAGCCCGCCTACATTCGGTATTCAGGGTTCGGGGCCGCCGACCCGTGGTCGCTCGCGGAAGTCCGTGCGGGCGACCACCCGGAAACGGAAGGGATCGATGATCCGTCTCCATACCGCCTTCGCGGGAGCCGCGTCGTGACGCTCCGCGAGCGGGTGGCCGAGAAGCTCCGCGAGGCGATCGAGGACGCCCGGGTGGAGGTGATCGACCTCACCGGCACCGACGACCACCTGGAGGCGCGGGTCGTCTCGCCGGCCTTCGAGGGGAAGTCCCCCGTGGAGCGGCACCGGATGGTGTACGCGCCGGTGCGCGACTGGATCGAGGACGATACCGTCCACGCCCTCGCCGTGAAGGCGTGGACGCCCGAGCAATACGAATCGAAGCGACAGAAGGAGGAGGGTGGATGATGCCTACGGTCACGGAGCGAATCGAGCGCGACATCGAGAAGCACCCGGTCCTGGTGTACATGAAGGGGACCGAGACCTTCCCCCGATGCGGCTTCTCCGCCGCCGCGGTGGACACGCTGCGCAAGGCGGGAGCCGAGGGGAAGATCCACTCCGTCGACGTGCTGAGCGACCCCGAGCTGTGGGAGGCGGTCAAGGAGTACAGCGACTGGCCGACGATCCCCCAGGTGTACGTCGGCGGGGAGTTCATCGGCGGCTCGGACATCACCCGGGAGATGTTCGAGAGCGGGGAGCTGCGGCCGAAGGTGGAGGCGGCGCTGCGGGAGGCGGAGTCGCCCGGGGAGGGATACGTCGAGGAGTCGGCGGGCTCCTAGCGGCGCAGCGAGAACCACGCCCGGAGGATCCTGCTCACGAGGGGAGTGAGCCGCTTCCTCCGCTGCTCGTCTCCCAGCCCCTTCCACGCCTCCGACACCGTGGGATAGGGGTGGATGGCGTCCCCGATCGCCACCAGGCCGACGCCCTCCTTCATCGCCAGGGTGATCTCGGAGATCATCTCGCCGGCGTGGGGCGCGACCACGGTGGCGCCGACGATCTCGTCGCCCCCCTTCCCCACGTGCACCCGGGCGAACCCCTCCGTCTCCCCCTCCAGCACGGCGCGGTCGACCCGGTCCAGCGGCCGGGTCACGGTGTCGATCTCGAGGCCCGCGCCGGCGGCGCTCTCGGGGGTGTGGCCCACGTGGGCCACCTCGGGGTCGGTGTAGGTGCACCACGGCACGACCAGCTCGCTCGCCTTCTCCGAACCCGGAAACAGCCCGTTTCGCAGCGCCAGCCGCGCCTGGGCGTCGGAGAGGTGGGTGAAGCGGGGCCCCGCGATCGCGTCGCCCACGGCGTACACCCGGCGGTTCGCGGTGCGGAGCCGCTCGTCCACCGCGATCCCCTCGCCGGGCTCCGCCTCGATCCCGGCCGCGGCCAGGCCCAGCCCCTCGACGTTCGGCGCACGCCCGGCCGCGACGAGGATCTCGTCCACCACCACCTCGCGGCTCCCCTCTCCATCCCGGATGGCGAGGCGCTTCGCGCCGTCGTCGGAGACCACCCGCACCACCGTCCTGCCCGTCGCCACCCCGACCCCGTCCTCCCGCAGCGCGCGGGCGACGACGGCGCCGGCGTCGGGGTCGTCGGCGGGCAGGAGGCGCTCCTCCATCTCCACCAGCGTGACCTCGCTGCCGAACCGGGCGAACGCCTGGGCGAGCTCGCAGCCGATCGGGCCCCCGCCCACCACGCCGAGTCGGGGCGGCAGCTCCTCCAGCGAGAAGACCGTCTCGCTCGTCCGGAAGCCGGCCTCTGCCAGCCCCTCGATGGGAGGCTCGGCGGGACGCGCCCCGGTCGCCACGATCGCCCGGCGGAAGCGGAGCGAGTGGTGGCCCACCGCCACGACCTCGGGGCCCGCGAAGCGGGCCTCCCCGAAGAAGACGTCGACGCCGAGGTCGGCGAGCCGAGCGGCGGCGTCGTGGGCCGCGAGCTTCGCACGGAGGCGGCGCATCCGCTCCATCACGGCCGGAAAGTCGACGGCCGCCTCCCCCGCGACGCGAACCCCGAACTGCTCCGCCCCGCGAACGGCCGCCGCGGCGCGGGCGCTCCGGAGCAGCGCCTTCGAGGGGACGCAGCCGGTGTTGAGGCAGTCGCCACCCAGGCGGTGGCGCTCCACCAGGGCGACCTCCGCCTCCAGTCCGGCGCCACCCACCGCGGCCACCAGGCCGGCGGTGCCGCCCCCGATCACCACCAGGTCGTAACGGCTCCGGGGACGCGGGTTCTCCCAGGCGGGCGGGCGTACCAGCCGGTCGCGTCGGCGGTCCGGGGCGACGTCGGCCGGCTCACGCATCTCCGTCCACCTCCCCGATCCCCGTCCGATCCTCCAGGGCCCGGCGCGCGGCGCGGGTGACGAGCACGGTGGCCGCGACGGTCGCGGCGAGCCCCACCCCGAAGAGGACGAGCTCGCCCGTGCTCCGTCCCGCCTCGCCCGCCGCGACGGCGGCCAGGGTGCGAGCCCCGGACCCAAGGTAGGCGTACAGCACCGTGGCCGGCAGCATCCCGACCCAGGAGCCCAGGAGGTACGCCCCGAACCCCACCCCGCTCACCGACCAGGCGTAGTTCTGGAAGTTGTACGGGAAGATCGGCGAGAGCCGGACCAGGAGCACGATCCGGAGCCCCTCCTCCTCGACCGCCCGGTCGACCGCCCGGAAGCGGGGCCGATCCTCGATCATCCCGCGGACCCGATCGCGGCCCACCGTTCGCCCCGCCAGGAACGCGGCCACCGCGCCCGCGGTGCTGCCGATCGAGACCACCACCGTCCCCCACCCCACGCCCAGCACGAACCCGGTCCCGAGCGTCAGGAGCGAGCCGGGCACCGCGAGCAGGGCCGCCGGAACCCAGATCACCGCGAGGAGCACGCCCGTCCACACTCCCCTCCCCTCCGTCCACCGGATGGCCGCCGCGATCCAGTCGCCGAGCGGAAGCACGAACGACGCGACCAGGAGCGCCGCCACCGCGGCGCCGAAAAGGAGGGCCTGGAGGGTACGGGATCGCGTCATCGCACCCCCTAACGTGGGCCGCGGTAGCGGGATTCCGCCAGAGGAACGATGATTACGGGCGCCGTGACGGAGAAGATCACCCTCGCGCCGATCGTGGCCGCATCGGTCATCGCCGGCTCGGTCGCGATCGCGACCCCGCCCGCCGCCGCCCAGGAGGCGGGGTGGGACGGGGAGGCCGAGGTGGGGGCCAGCTTCTTCTTCGGCAACACCACGCAGTCGCTCGTCAACGCCCGCCTGTCGGCCGGACACGCCGACAGCACCTGGGAGATCGCCGGCGACGGCTCCTTCCGGTACGGCAGGGCCGAGCGGGAGGAGGGGGAGGGCACCCGCCTCACCCACCGCAGCTGGAGCCTCGAGGCCGCCGCGGACTACCTCCCCTTCGCCACGATCGGCTGGTTCGCGCTGGGAGGCCTCGAGTCGAGCTTTCAGCGCCGGATCGATCTCCGGACCGACGCCGGGGCCGGGGTGAAGTACACGTTCGTGCGGCGCGAGGGTGCCCGGCTCGACGTCAGCGCCGCCCTGCTCGCCGAGCGGACGGCGTTCGAGGAGGATCCCGACGCGCTCGAGCCGACCGAGGACGAGTGGGTCGGCCGGTGGTCCTACCGGGTCCGCGGCAAGCGGGTGGTGGGCGACGACCGGGTGGTGCTCGAGAGCGTCACCTTCTATCGCCCCGAGGCGGACTTCGACGCCTACGTCATCGAGACGGAGAACAGCGCCGCCTACCGGCTCACCGACACCTTCAGCCTCAAGGTCTCGCTCGTCGACACCTACGACAGCGAGGCCGAGGAGCGGGGGGCGGAATCGAACAACGACGGCCAGGTGCTCGTCAGCGTGCTCGGCTCCTTCTGATCCGTTACCATCCCCCCGAGCTCGCACCGAATCGGAACGCAACCACGGAGCCTTCCATGACACGACGCTGGACCCGGGGCGTGGCGCTCGTTTCGGCGGCGATTCTCGCCGCCGGATGCGCGACGACCCGTTCGCAGACCCGCGAGGAGGCCGCGACGGCCGACTCCGTCGAGATCCGACGTTCCCTGGCCGGTACGCCGCAGGGCGCGTGGGAGTCGACGTACACCCCGCTCCCATCCCGCCCGGTCCTGATCACCGGCGCCACCATCATGACCGCCGCCGGGGAGGAGCTCGAGGACGCCGACCTGCTGATCGAGGACGGGAAGATCGCCGCGATCGGGCACGACCTCGCCACCCCCGCCGGCGTCGAGACGATCGACGCCACCGGACGGTGGATCACGCCGGGGATCATCGACACCCACAGCCACCTCGGCGTCTACCCCGACCCCGAGGTCGCCGCCCACTCCGAAGGGAACGAGGCGACCGATCCCACCACGCCCGAGGTGTGGGCGATCCACTCGGTGTGGCCGAACGACCCCGGCTTCACCCGCGCGCTCGCGGGCGGGGTCACCACGCTCCAGATCCTGCCCGGCAGCGCGAACCTGATCGGCGGTCGCGGCGTCACCGTCCACCCGATCCCCTCCCGCACCGCGCAGGAGATGATGTTCCCCGACGCCCCGATGGCGCTCAAGATGGCGTGCGGGGAGAACCCCAAGCGGGTGTACCACGATCGGGGTCCGTCGACCCGGATGGGCAACTGGGCCGGCTATCGGAAGGCGTTCATCGACGCGGTCGACTACCGGGAGAAGTGGGACGAGTGGATCGAGAACGGCGGCGAGAAGCCCGACCGCGACCTGGGCCTCGAGACCCTCGCCCAGGTGCTCCGTGGCGAGATCCTCGTCCACAACCACTGCTACCGCTCCGACGACATGGTGAACATGATCAATCTGTCGGAGGAGTTCGGCTTCGACGTCCGCAGCTTCCACCACGCGGTGGAGGCGTACAAGATCCGCGACTACCTGGCGGAGCGCGGGATCGGCGCCTCCATGTGGGTGGACTGGTGGGGCTTCAAGATGGAGGCGTACGACATGGTGCCCCAGAACATCGGCCTCGTCTCCGAGGCGGGCGCACCGGCGATCCTCCACACCGACAGCGACATCGGGGTACAGATCATGAACCAGGACGCCGCCCGCGCGATGGCGCTCGCCCGGGCCGCCGGCATCGAGGTGACCCGCGACGAGGCGCTCCGGTGGATCACCGCGGTGCCCGCCTGGGCGCTCGGGATCGAGGACGAGACGGGCACGCTCGAGGTGGGCAAGAACGGCGACGTGGTGATCTGGTCGGACGACCCGTTCAGCGTGTACGCCCACGCCGACCAGGTGTTCATCGACGGGGCGCTCGTCTACGACCGGATCGCCGGGCTCGTCCCCCGGACCGACTTCGAGACGGGGATCCTGCCGCCGGGATTCCGCGTCGGGACGGAAGGAGGTTCCCGATGAGCCGCGCGACGCGACCCGCCGGCCGGTTCGCGGCGCTCGCGGGCCTGATCGTCGGGCTCGCCGCCGCCCCGGCGGCCGCCCAGGACCTCGCCATCGTCGGCGGCACGGTGCATCCGGTGTCCGGCCCCGCCATCGAGGGCGGGACCGTTCTGATCGAGGGGGGCCGCATCTCCGCCGTGGGGGCCGACGTGGAGGTGCCGGTCGGGGTGCGCCGGATCGACGCGGCCGGCAAGGTCGTCACGCCGGGGCTCTTCGATCCCGTCTCCACGATCGGCCTCGTCGAGGTCGACCTGGTGCGCCAGACGCGGGATCACAGCGCGGCGGGAGGCGACGACGTCGTGGCGGCCGCCTTCGATCCCCTGGACGGCCTGAACCCGAACTCCACCCTGATCCCCTACAACCGCACCTACGGCCTCACCACCGTGGCGACCGGTCCGACCGGCGGGCTGATCGGGGGCCAGGCCGCGGTGATCGACCTGTGGGGCACGACTCCGGAGGAGATGGTCGTGAAGCGGGGCGCCTCCATGCAGGCGTACTTCAACGAGGGGGCCTTCCGGGCCTCCGGCGGGGCGCGCGGGGCGGCGGCGCTGAAGCTCCGCGAGGTGCTCGAGGACGCGCGCTTCTGGTCGCGGCGCCGGGGCGCCTTCGATCGCGGGGAGTCGCGGGAGCTCTCCGAGTCCCGCCTCGACATGGCGGCGCTGCAGCCGGTGCTCGAGGGATCGATGCCGCTCGTGATCTTCGCCCAGCGGGCGAGCGACATCCTCGCCGCGCTCGGAATCGCCGCCGAGTACGGGGTGCGCCCGGTGATCTCCGGCGGCACGGAGGCGTGGATGGTGGCCGAGCGGCTGGCCGCCGCGGACGTCCCCGTGATCCTCAAGCCACTCGCCAACTCTCCCGAGGAATTCGAGCAGATCGGGGCCCGCTCCGACAACGCGGCGCTGCTGCACGAGGCCGGCGTCGACGTGGCGGTCAGCGCCTACGACTCCCACCGCGCCCACGCCATCCTCCAGGAGGCGGGCAACGCGGTCCGGTTCGGCCTTCCGTGGGAGGCAGCCCTGCGGGCGGTGACCCTCGCGCCGGCGGAGATCTACGGGGTGGAGGAGACCCTCGGCTCGCTCGAGCCCGGCAAGGCGGCGAACGTGGTGGTGTGGTCGGGCGACCCGTTCGAGACCACGTCCCTGGCCGAGACGGTGGTGATCCGCGGCCGGGTCGTTCCCGAGTGGTCGCGCCAGAGGGAGCTCCTCGAGCGGTACCGCTCCCTCGAGGCCCCGCGCCCCGCCTACGGCGGCGCGTCGCGGTAGACGCCGTGGACGCCCGCTAGCCGGAGGCGACCCGGGCGGGGTCCAGCTCGACCGCCTCCCGCGCGGCCACGACGCGGAAGGGGGGATCCGTGGCGGCGATCACCTCCTCGACCATGGCGTCGAGGGTGGCGTCGTCGTGGAGCGGATCGTGGTGGAAGAGCGCCAGCGCCCCCACCCCGCACAGCTCCGCGAAGGCGATCGCCTGGGAGAGCGTGCTGTGGCCCCACCCCACCCGTCTCGCGTACTCCTCCTCGTCGTACTGGGCGTCGTGGAGCAGCAGGTCCACGCCCTCGGCCAGGGCGTGACCCGAGGTCCACTCCGGATCCGTCGGGAACTCGCGCGCTCCCAGGGCCGGCTCGTGGTCCGGCAGGTAGGCGAGGGACACCGCCCCCTCCTCGATCCGGTAGCCGACCGTGGCCCCGGGGTGGCACACGTAGTCGGCGGTGACGCGGAACCGGCCGATCTCCAGCTCCTCGACCGGCACGTCGTGGAGCGAGAGGCGGCACGGGAGGCTCCGGAGGTGAATCGGGAAGAGGGGAGGCGAGAGATAGCGGGACAGGCGGGAGGCGAGGCTTCCCCGCGAGCTCGCCGGGCCCCACACGTGGACCTCGGCTTCCTCCCGGTAGAGCGGCTCGAAGAAGCCGAGGCCCTGGATGTGGTCGAGATGGAGGTGGCTCAGCAGCACGTCGATCCGGCTCGGAGGGTCCTCGAGCGAGGAGGTGAGCCGCCGCATCCCGGTTCCGGCGTCCAGAACCAGCAGGGTGCCGTCGTCCCCCCGCACCTCCACGCACGAGGTGTTGCCCCCGTAGCCGACCGTCTCCGGTCCCGACGCCGGCAGCGAGCCGCGCGTTCCCCAGAAGCGGACCCGCACGCTAGGGGCCCGTTCCGGGAACGGGGGTCTCCCAGAAGATCGCGAGCGCGCCGAGCCGCCGCTTCGCCTGGTCTTCGAGCGGAATCCCCGTGACGTGGATGCGCCGGCTGATCCCGTCCATCCCCTCGATCCGCATGCTGCCGTGGACGGGCCGGCCCCCCTCCAGGGCGGCGGCCAGGGGAAGCTCTTCCGGCTGCAGCGGATCTCCCTCCTCGTCGGTCGGCCGGAACGCCTGCCCCCACTCCTCGAGCGGCATCCGCCCGGTCTTCTCGAAACGGAGCCCCAGGATCTCCCCCGCGGGCGCGTTGTAGTAGAGGAGCGTCCCTTCGAGGTCGACCAGGAAGATCGGCACCGTCAGATAGCTCGCCAGCTGCCTCGCGAGGATGATCTCCACCGGTTGCTGGGTGCTCACGGGACGATCACCGCCTTCCCCCCGATCATCACGAACCGCGGATCCTCGAGAACGGTCACGTCCTCGAGCGGGTCGCCCGGCACGGCGATCAGGTCGGCGAGCTTTCCGGGCTCGACCGCGCCCCGGTCGTCCACGCCGAGCAGGGCCGCCGCGTGGACGAGGGAGGAGCGGATCGCCTCCAGCGGGGTCATGCCCCGCTCCACCAGCGCCGCGAACTCCTTCGCGTTGTCGCCGTGAGGAAAGACCCCGGCGTCGGTGCCGAACGCGATCGGCACGCCCTCGGCGATCGCGCGGCGCACGCTCTCCTTCGCCCGCGGAAGCACCCACTCCGCCTTGGCGCGGATCTCCGGCGGCAGGACGTCGAGGTCGATCTCGTCGGCCAGGTAGGTGGTGGGGACGAGCCAGGTGCCCCGCTCCCTCATGAGCCGGATCGCTTCCCCGTCGAGGATCGAGCCGTGCTCGATGGAGGCGACGCCGGCGCGGACCGCGGCCTTGATCCCCTCGGTGCCGTGGGCGTGGGCGGCCACCTTCAGCTCGTGGCGGGCGGCCTCCTCGACGATGGCGGCGAGCTCCGCGCCGGAGTACTGCTGGGCCCCCACCGACGCCTCGTGGGAGAGCACGCCGGCCGTGGCGCACGTCTTGATCACCTCCGCCCCGTGCTTGATCTGGTACCGCACCGCCTCCACCACCTCGTCGACCCCGTCGGCGACCCCCACCGTGGGATCGGACTCCAGAACCCCGGGCGCGTAGCCGGTCACGTCGCAGTGGCCGCCGGTGATGCCGAGGCTGTGGGCGGCCGGGATCACCCGCGGGCCGTCGATCCACCCCCGCTCCACCGCCCGCCCGAGGGCGACGTCGGCGAAGTGGGAGGAGCCCACGTCGCGGACGGTGGTGAAGCCGGCGAGCAGGGTTCGGCGCGCGTTGCCCGCCCCCCGCAGAGCCGTCTCGGCCGCCGTCTCGATCACGTCCCGGTGCTGCCAGTCGCCGGTGAGATTGCCGGTGAGGTGGGTGTGGGCGTCGATCAGGCCCGGCAGAAGGGTGACGTCGCCGAGGTCGATCGTCGCCGCCCCCCCGGGGAGCGTCTCGGGGTTCACGGAGCGGATTCGCTCCCCCTCGATCACCACCCGGGCGTCGGCGACGATCTCGCCCGACGCGACGTCGAGCATCCGGTCCGCGCGCACCACGACGAGGTCCTGGGCGCGGGCGGGCGGAGGGGCGAGCACGAGGGTGAGCGCGAGGGCGACAGTCCAGCGGCCGGCACGAGACAAGACGAGCCTCCCTGTTGGAGCAGCGGTCACGAGCGGGCGGGGCGGCTCCCGCGGATTGACGCCCCGAGCGAGCCGGCATACCCTGCCCCGCGTCAAACTCCACGATTTCGCCCGGAGGTCCAGTCATGCGCCCCGCGTGACGCGAGTCCCCGGGCGGATTACCTTCCGAGGGATCCCGAAACCCGTCCCCCAGAAAAGCGTACCCCCGCCTGCACCATGAGCTTCCGATCGTCGACCGCCCTCTGCGTCGCCGGCCTCGCCCTCGCCACCGCCCTGTCCGGCTGCGGACGCGCGGATCCGGCCGACGCCCGGATCGCCGCCATCCCCGACACCGTCACCTTCGCCGGGCACGTGGCGCCGATCGTCTGGGAGAACTGCTCCACCTGCCACCGGCCGGACGGGCCGGCGCCCTTCCCGCTCCTCTCCTGGAAGGACGTCCGCGCCCGCGGCCCCCGGATCGCGGAGGTCGTGGAGAAGGGGATCATGCCCCCCTGGCAGCCCGTCCGCGGCGAGGAGCACTTCGCGAACGCCCGGGGCCTCACCGAGGAGCAGATCGCGATCCTCGGCCGGTGGGTGGAGCTCGGGATGCCGGCGGGCGATCTCGCCGAGGCGCCGCCGCCGCCCACGTTCCCCGGCGGCTGGCGGCTCGGCGAGCCCGACCTCGTGGTGGAGATGCCGGAGGGGTACCCCCTCCCCGCCGGCGGGGGCGAGGAGTTCCGCAACATCGTGTTCGACGTCCCGATCGAGTCGGACCGGTGGGTGGAGGCGATCGAGATCCGGCCCGAGGATCCGCGGGTGGTCCACCACGCCACCCTCACCGTGGACCGGACCGACTCCTCCCGGCGCCGTGACGCCGAGGACCCCGGCCCCGGCTTCGCCGGAATGGGCGGCGCCACCGCGGCCCGGAACCCGGGCGGCTTCTTCATCGGGTGGGCTCCGGGGAAGATCCCGACCCGCCCGCCGGAAGGGGTGTCGTGGCGGCTCGAGAAGGGGGCGGATCTGGTCCTCATGCTCCACCTGCGGCCGATCGAGGAGCCGACCGATGCGAAGGCCAGCATCGGCCTCCACTTCGCCGAGAAGCCGCCCGAGCGCGTTCCCGCCGTGATCCGGCTCGGTTCGGAGGCGTTCGCCATCCCCGCCGGGGCGAGCGACTTCGCGGTCACCGACACCTTCCGGGTCCCCGTGGACGTGGAGGCGCTCGGGATCTTCCCCCACGCCCACTACCTCGCGGACGAGATGGAGGCGTGGGCGATCCTGCCCGGCGGGGAGCGGAAGGATCTGATCCACATCCCCGACTGGGACTTCAACTGGCAGGACCAGTACCGCTTCGCCGAGCCGATCGAGTTGCCGGCCGGCACGGTCCTCTCGATGCGGTACACCTACGACAACTCGGCCGACAACCCGCAGAACCCGAACGACCCCCCCGAGCGGGTCGCCTACGGCTCCCGGTCCGTCGACGAGATGGCGGACCTGATGCTCCAGGTGCTGCCGGAGGAGCGGGACGACCTGGAGACGTTGCGGCGAAGGATCCAGCGGAAGAACCTGGCGATCCAGATGGAGGGGTTCCGGTTCCGGCTCGAGAACGACCCCGACGACGTCCCCGCCCGCTACAACCTCGCGTGGGCGCTCTCCAGCCTCGGCCGCTGGGGCGAGGCGATCCCGCACTACCGCCGGGTCGTCCGACTGGCGCCCGACCACGCGCGGGCCCACAACAACCTCGCGATCGCGCTCCAGGCCACCGGCGACGTCGCCGGCGCGGCCCGCCACTACCGGCAGGCCCTCGAGATCCAGCCGGACGACCCCAAGGTGCGGTTCAACCTGGGCGTCGCCCTCGGGCGGCTGGGAGACCTCGACGGCGCGATCGAGGAACTCCGCGAGGCGGTCCGGCTCGATCCCGACCTCGCCCGGGCCCGACTCCACCTCGCCGACGCCCTCCGGGCTTCCGGGCGAATGGAGGCGGCGGCCGGCCAGTACCGCCAAGCCCTGGAAGCCGACCCCGACGACGCCCGCGGCTGGTTCCGCCTGGGATACACCCTGGGCGCGACCGGCCGGATCGGCGAGGCGCTCGAGGCACTCGAGGAGGCCGCCCGGGTGGAGCCCCGCTGGCCCGCACCGCTGGTGGCGATGGCGGAGATCCTCGCCACCCACCCCGATCCACGGGTCCGCGATCCGGAGCGGGCCGTGGAGCTCGCCCGGCAGGCGGTCCGGCTGACGCAACGGGCAGACCCTTCCGCCCTCTCCGCGCTGGCC
The DNA here is from genome assembly GCA_033722155.1 of Gemmatimonadota bacterium. Lineage (GTDB taxonomy): Bacteria > Gemmatimonadota > Gemmatimonadetes > JACCXV01 > JAHWKZ01 > JAWVZN01. The sequence continues at coordinate 43,409 of JAWVZN010000012.1, forward strand.
GCCGCCCAGGCGGCCGCGGGCGACTACGACCTCGCCGCCGAGATCGCCGGGAAGGCGCTCTCGATCGCCTCCGCCAGCGGTGAGACCGAGCTCGCCGAGCGGATCCGCCGGAGCCTCGACCGGTACAGGAGGGGGCTCGGACCGTAGGGAGAAGCGGAACGCGGGTGGAGAAAAGGTCCGGGGCGTCCTCCACCGCTCTCATCGCTCTGGTCCGAACGTGGGAAGGGTCGTGCGGCCGCCCCCACCGGGGCGGCAGAAGCTACTGAATCGGGCCTCCGGGCCCGTCGGGTTCGTCGCCTCCCCCACCTCCCCCCTCACCCAGGATGATCGCGACGGCCGCCGCTGCCCCGATAAAGCCGGCGGCGACGCCGATGGAGCGGGCGGTGTCGATCTCCTCCCGCTCGAGGCCGGCCACGTTGGAGCGGGGGATCTCGACCGTTCGCCCCCAGGACTCGTTCTCGAAGCCCGTCTCGCTCACGAGACGGAAGGCGGAGACGCCCAGCGTCTCCCCACGCCAGCCGATCATCTCGCCCTCGATCGTGACGACCCGGTTCGCGGTCACCGCCTCCAGCTGGATGTCGGTGGGCTGGGCGAGGTGGACCAGCACACCGGTTCCCCGCTGGATCGAGGCGTCGGTCTCGACGGGGACGAACTTGTGACATCCCCATCCGATCGAGGCGCACAGGATCGCGATCGCCAGCGTGAAGGCGCGACGTGTCATCCGTCGGTTTCCTGGATGCCTTCGCTGAGCGTGTTGGTGTTGATGGACCAGCGGATGAAGGCGCGGGGGTAGAGGGAGAAGACCCGGGAGGGGATCTCCTCCCCCTGGTGTACCTGCGCCGTCAACCGGTAGGAGCCGGTGAGGAGCGGCTCCGTGTGGGTGAACGTGCGGGTCCGGCCAGCCGAAACGGTGCCGAGCACCCTCGTCGGACGGTCCGTCGCCTGCAGGTGGATGGTCACCGGGCTTCGCGGAATGAGGTCGTTCTCGACCTCGAACACGATGCGCCGCCCGGTCTCCTCTTCTTCCCCGCGCTCCGCGCCGCCGGTCGCGCATGCCGCCAGAAGCAGCGGCAGCGCGACCAGCAGAACACGGAGGGAGGGGGTCACCCCCCTCATGTGCTACCTCTTCCGCCTACCGGAAGTCGTTCGCCGGGCAGGGCAGATTCGCTGCGTCCACCTCGTTGAACTCCGGCTGCTGGGCCAACGGCGGAATGTTGGGGTTCGTCTGGCGCTCCGCGCCCGGATACGGGAGCCGCGCCACCGGCTGTCGACCCTGGAAGACGTTGTCGAACCCGGGCTCGCACGTCCTCTTGTAGTCGTTCCAGGCCTCGATGCTCAGGAACATGCTCTTGTACTTCTCGAGCATCACGTCCGCCAGGTCGTTGATGACCGCATCGGGGATGTCCACCGCGATCTGCCCGGTGACGCTCGCCCAGAACGCTTCCTGATCCTCGAGCGCGTCATCCACGAAACCCTGGGCCGCGCCCGCGTTGTTGTTGCGGATCGCGATCTCCGCGCGGATGAACGCGTTCTCCCAGGACGTCACGATGGGGAAGTCGAAGTCCGGCGCGCCGAAGCCTATCAACGACAGGCCCGACGCCGGCTCCGGATTCTCCTTGTTGGATCCCGTGACCTGTCCGTTCTGAGGCTCGTAGTAGAACAGGAGCCTGGGATCGTTGGCGTCCTGGAGCAGGTTCACCAGGAACGAGCCCGCGCTGATGTAGCCCGAGCGGTCCTGCATGAACTCGAACCACGAGTTGTCCTCCGTGGACGAGCTCGTGTGGAACGCCAGCCAGCTGTTGGCGGGATCCATGATGCCCATCGCCGCCTGTGCGCCCGCGCTGGCGTAATCCCTCGTGTGCAGGAAGTAGCGGGCCTTCAGGGTGCGGGCCACGGCGATCCACGCCCCGGTGTCCATCTGGAACACCATGTCCCGGGCTTCCGGGATGGTGGGATTGCCGCCGGCCTGGAGGTTGCCGATCGCCGTGTCCAGGAGGGCCTGGACGGCGGCGTACACCGCCGTCTGGCTGTCCAGCGAAGGCGTCTCGACCTCGGGATCGACCGCCTCCGAGTACGGGATCGCCCCGTACGCCGAAGCCGCGGTGCCGACGAGGTACGCCTCGTGGATCTGCAGGATCCCGAGGGTGACGTTGTCGCCGCGGGCCTCCGCCTGGGCCTGGGCTTGCCGGATGTCGACGAGCCCGCCTCCGGTGTAGAGGGTGAACCACACCTCGTCGCCGCTCTCCTCGCCGATGATGTACTGGCCGACGGTGACGAACTGGCGGTCCGTCCCGGCCATCTGCTCCACCCACATCGAGCCGAATCGGCTCAGCGAGGTTTCCGTGATGAACCACGCCGCGAGCTGCGCCGTGGTGAACAGCTGCGAGAGCTGCGCCTCGGGCACCGCGTTGGGGTCCGAGGTGGTCGGGCTCACGAAGTCGCAGGCGGTGACGGGCGCCGCCAGCATGACGACGACCAGCGCCCGGCCGATCCACGCTCTGAAGCTGTTGCTTCGTTTCAGCATCGTGTGCTCCTTTCCGGGCTGCTGGTTATCGGTTGAACTGCAGGGTGAGGACCAACGACTCGGTGAACGGGTTGTTGAAGTACTCCAACCCGCGCCCGATCGTCTGGTCGCCCAGCTCGGCCTCCGGGTCGATCCCGGAGTAGTCCGTCCAGGTCGCCAGGTTCCGGCCCGACACCTTCACGTCGATCGACGAGAAGCCGATCGCTTCCCGGATCTGCGGCTGGTCGAAGGTGTAGCTCGCCGACACGTCCCGCAGCTTCACGAAGCTCGCGTCCTCGATGAACTGCGTGGTGGGTCCGGTGAAGCCGCTGCCGAGGCCGCTGATGAACCAGTTGCCCCAGTTCAGCGTGACCTCCGTCCCCGTGCCGGGGCCGGCGAAGGTCTCGTCGTCGATGTTCAGGACCTCCCGGTAGTAGTCCGAGAACGACGGGAACGTGCACCCCTCTCCGTGGCACGGGCCGGTGGCCTCGTGCGTGCCGAAGAAGAAGAGCGCTCCCTTGGTCCCGTTCCACCGCTCGAAGCCCTGGACGATGTCGATCAGCGCGGAGAGCCGCACCTTGTTGAACAGGGTGACGGTGTTCCGCAGGCTCCCGGTCCAGTCCGGGTTCGGGTCGCCGAGCACGCGGAGCTGGCCGTCGTAACGCGGCAGCCCGTCCTCGGCGATGAAGATCGCGCCCTCGGGCGCGTTCGGGAACGCGGAGTCGATGTCCACGCCACCGACCGTGATGCCGCGGCCGAAGCGGACGAAGTCGTCGCCCCGGAGCACGCCGAACGGGAAGCACGTCTCGTCCGGATTGTCGGGATCGCGCGGCTGGACCACGGAGACGCGCGAGAAGGTGAAGCCGGCCAGGAACTCCGACTCGGAGCCCAGCAGCTCCTTCACGCAGCTCTCGTCCTGCGCGTACTGTGCGCTGAAGTCCCAGGTGAAGTTCGAGGTCTGGACGGGACGGCCGTCGAGTCGGACCTCCCACCCCTCGTTGTCGAACTCCGCGCCGTTCTTGAACTGGGAGAAGAACCCGGTGCTCGGGGGCACGGGCACGGTGAGGATCGCCTCCTCGGTCTGCTTGTCGTAGCGGACCACGTCGAGCGCCAGCCGGTTGTCCAGCATGGCGAGCTCGAAGCCGACCTCCCACTCCTTGGAGCGCTCGGGCTCGATCGCCGGATTGCCGAGCGTGCCCTCGGAGACCACGCCGTCGAAGCCGGCGTAGATCGAGCTGAGGGCGCCGCCGATCCAGCCGTCCCCGAACACCTGACCGGTCGTGAACGCGTTCACGTTCGAGAAGACCGGCGGGTGGGTCCCGGCCTCACCGTAGGCGAAGCGGAGCTTCCCGAAGTCGAGGAAGCCGAGCGGGCCGTCCTGCTGGGCCGCACCGGCGCCGCGAAGCGCGGAGAACATCGGATGCGCGGTGAACTCCCACGCCACGCTCCCGTTGGTGTACCAGAAGCGCTCCTCCTCGCCGAACGTCGACGCCTTGTCGCCGCGGACCCCGCCGTTCACGA